>JAHITH010000017.1 GCA_018817845.1 Patescibacteria group bacterium | reverse complement strand
AATTAGGTGAACGATCGTTGACTTAATTTCGTTTTTCTTAAATTGCAAAAGTTCATACAGTCCAAACCCTGCAAACAATAAAATTGCCGGGCTCTTGGTTAGTTGTGCCAAGCCCCCCCACAATCCAGCTTGCCAGTACTTTTTATTTTTGTAAGCCATTAACGATAGTAAAATAAAGGCCATAAACCAGCCCTCGGGTGAACCTGTCGAACGCAAGGCAATCCATCTAGCCGGTAAAACTAAACTAACCACCCCCAAGCAAAAAGCCTGTTTGGGTTTGACCCCAAAACGAATTAAAAATTTATATAACACCACGTAAAAGACCGCCACCCCCAAAAGACTGGCAAAAAGCATGGCCCAAGGGCCTGGTAAGAAAATATCAAACAAGAATATAATCACTGGATACAAAGGCCAATGAGCTGGGTAGTATTCCAAAGGTAAAGGAGAAGAAAAATCAGCAGCAATAGCCGTTTTGTTGTACCAAGTCTTGGCAATAATCAAATAATTTGGCCCGTCAAAATTCTTCCATAAAACAAGTGGCCCTTCACTTAAATTAAGCCCCCAAAAGTTATCTAGCCGTAAATAAAATGGTAACCACACCAAAAAAACAGAAAAAACCGCTAAACCAACCAGCACCCATTTATTAAGCAGTTTCTTCATTATCTATAGTATACTTAAAAAATAATGAAGAAGCTTTCAGAACTTTCCTTGTTCCTCCCTGCCTACAACGAAGAGAAAGTAATCAGTCAAACCATCACCAAATCAGACGCAATTCTAAGGAAAGTGGCTAAAAAATACGAAATTTTGGTGGTCAACGATGGTTCAACAGACAAAACAGAAGAAGTAGTCAACCAGATAATTAAAAAAAATCCAAATGTAAGAATGATTACTCATAACCCCAACAAGGGTTATGGTGGTGCCTTAAAAACCGGTCTTTACGGGTCAAAATATAAATACATCTCATTTATAGACGCCGACGGCCAGTTTGACTTTGCAGAAATTGGCAAGTTTATTAAATACATTAATGATTACGATTTGGTTATTGGCTACAGGCAAAACAGAGCCGACTCTGGTTTAAGAATTAGCACAGCTTATCTCTTAAAACTTTGGAATTTATTTTGGTTTCAATTCTGGGTCAAAGACGCCGACTGTGGTTTCAAGTTAATAAAGAAAGAAGTGGTAGATAGGTTGCCCAAGTTAAAAACAGAGTCAGCCATTACCGAAACAGAGTTTTTAATCCGCGCCAAAAGAGCTGGATATAAGTTCAAAGAAGTGCCGGTAGGCCATTACCCAAGAACTACTGGCAAGTCCACTGGTGGCAATTTAAAGGTAATTTCTAAAGCCATAAAGGAAACCCTCCAGCTCTGGTGGGCCCTAAAATAACATGTGTTGTAAAAAAATCAAGCAATTTATCTCAAAAAATCGCCCAGAGATTATTACCATAACGATTATTATTCTTGTTGCTCTGGTAATTCGTTTCTATCGTATCAATGAATACCTCACTTTTTTAGGTGACGAAGGCAGGGATGTCAGGGTAGTAAGAAATATTCTAAAAGGCAACCTGGCCTTTATTGGCCCCCAAACCAGCATAGGTAATATGTACTTAGGTCCTTTGTACTATTATCTAATGGCCCCCGCCCTTTTCTTGTCAGGTTTAAACCCAGTTGGCCCAGCAGTTTTAAATGCCATTATTGGTGCACTTACCATTGGTTTAACTTGGTGGGTGGCCCGCACATGGTTCAACCCACTCTCTGGTCTGGTAGCCGCTTTTCTTATGGCCATTTCTCCAGTAGCTATAATTTATTCGCGTTCTTCATGGAATCCAAACCCCATGCCTTTTTTTGCTCTATTAAGTATTTTTAGCATATATCAAGTTTGGCAGGGTAAAAATCGCCGCTGGTTGATCTTAAGCGCCATATCCTTTGCCTTTGCTTTGCAGATGCATTATTTGGGACTACTTTTAATTCCGACCTTAGCTATTTTTTGGTTCCTATCGATAAAAAAGAAGCAACTCTTAAGTATCAGTTTAAAATCCTTAGTAATTTTTCTTTTTCTTATGAGCCCCCTGGTTCTGTTTGACTTAAAGCATCAAGGCATGAACTACAACGCTTTTAAAACATTTTTCACCACTCAACAGACCACCGTAAATCTAAATCCAGTCAACCCTGACCGATTATTTCCTGTCTGGAACAAAATAACCGCCGATCTACTGCTTGGACAAATAGAAGAAAATGTTGCCTTAATATCTTTTTCGGTTTTTCTACTTGGTCTTTGGGCTTTTGCCAAAGAAAAGAAAAAACCTCCAGCAATTATCTTGTTTACCTGGATAGGTTTTGCCGTTTTAGGTCTTAGTATGTACAAACATCCTATTTACGCTCACTATTTTGGTTTCTTTTGGCCAGCAATTTTTATACTGATTGGTTGGATAATTAGTCGATTATTCCAAGGTGCATACGCTCATAAATTCTTGAGCATAGCTTTATTTTCTTGGTTAGTTATTGTTAACATTAACAGATCCCCTCTTAAACAAACCCCAAACAATCAGCTTCAAAGAACTGAAGATGTAATTGACCTAGTAATAAAAGAATCAGCTGGGGAACCATTCAACTTCGGCCTAATTGCCAAACAAAACTACGACGAATCATATAGATATTTCCTAGAAAATAAAAGGGCAGAAATGATAAGGGGGGAGGACGGCATCTCAGATCAACTATTTGTGGTTTGTGAAGACCAAGACTGCCAACCAGAAGGTAACCCCGCTTGGCAAATTGCCATTTTTGGTCCGGCCGATACCGTAGCAGACTGGCAAATAGATTACATAAAAATTTTCAAACTCACCCATGCAAAATAAACACAAAATAATTTTGGCAATCCTCCTCCTCGGTGCTTTTTTTGTTCGTTCTTATCGTACCGACGCACTTCTAAGATTTTATTTTGATCAAGGAAGAGATGCTCTAATTATCCACGAAATGATCCACACACCTAAGCCAGTTTTAGTTGGCCCCACCACCGGCCTTGCCGGAATCTTACGGGGTCCTTTATTCTATTACCTTCTTCTTCCAGGTTACCTAATAGGGCAGGGGAGTCCAATAGTTGCGGCCATATGGTTGCAGATAATCAACATGGTTGGTCTCTACTTTATCTATCTCTCTGCTAAGGCTTTATTTTCTCCCACGGCTGGTCTGGTAGCTGTATTTTTATTAGGGTTTTCAAACCATCTGGTCTCCCTATCTCGTTGGCTTTCTGAACCCTCACTCATTTTTACCACCGTCCCCATCATGATCTATGGCCTAATTCAAATAATTAAAGCGCCTCGTCATTCTGGCTTGTCCAGAATCTACTGGCCCATTACTGCCCTCATGCTAGGTCTAAACCTTCAACTAGAGATTGCCTCAGAAATCTGGTTTATCCCCGCCGTTTTCCTGTTTTTCTTGTTCCAAAAAAAATACTGGCCATCTGTCAAAACCTTAATTTCCTCGGTTTTTGTATTTCTTTTAACCCTCATCCCCCAGGTTTTATTCGACTTTCGCCATGACCACATAATGTTCAAGGCTATAATAAAACACTTCGCCGACTCTACCAATCCAAGTTTTATCTTTTCTATTCCAAAGACAATTGACCGTTGGCATTTCTATCAAGATACTTTTGCTACCCTTTTGATTCCTCAAAACTATCTGTATCTAACTTTAGTTTTAGTTTTAGTTCTCTCTGTCTCATTAACTACCAAAAAATACAAAACTTCAATTAATTATCTTCTGCTCTGGTTATTATTCTTTCCACTTCTGGTTTTAAGTTTTTATAGAGGCAATCAGGGTAATTTTTATAGCTACTATCTCGTTGGTCTTTTTCCCATATTTATTATTCTAGTTTCAGGCAGTATTGCACACTTATTTACCAAAAAATATTGGGCTATAATTTCTGTAATTATTTTATTTCTATTCGCCAAACCAAACTTTATTCTATTAAAGAACTATCTTAATTCAAGTTTCTCTGGCCCAGAAAATATTAGTTTTGGTAATCAACTCCAGGCCATCGATTGGGTTTATCAGCAAGCTGGCAACGAACCTTTTAATATCGACGTTTACGTCCCGCCGGTAATTCCTCACGCTTACGACTATTTATTTTTGTGGTACGGTCCAAAAAAATATGACCGTGAACCAAGTAAAGAACTTGTCCCCCTACTGATTACACTTAGTGAGGTCGATGTACCTCACCCAGAAAGACTCCAGGCTTGGATGGATCGCCAATCAGGTATCGGTGAAATCAATAAACAAGAAAATTTCGGTGGTATAGAAGTCCACCGTCGCCTTAGGTTACAATAAACGAATGACACCCAAGGTCTCCATAATTATCCCCAACTACAATGAAAAGGAAAATCTAGAGCGTGGGGTGCTAGAAGAAGTTGTTAACTATCTAAATAAAGCCAAATTTACTTGGGAGGTAATAATAAACGACGACGGCTCTACCGATGGCAGTATAAAAATTCTAGAAAGCTTTGTAAATAATCATAAAGGTTTCAAACTAATCAAAGGCAATCATGGTGGTAAAGCCTGTGGTTTGTGGTCCGGCATTAAAAAAGCTAAGGGTGACATAGTTTTGTTCACAGACATGGATCAGTCAACCCCACTAAAAGAAATAGAAAAACTTCTTCCTTGGTATAAAAAAGGTTTCAACGTAGTTTTTGGTTCCAGAGGTAAGGCTAGGAAAAATTTCCCATTTGTTCGTCAACTCACCTCTTGGGGCTTCAGAGTTGTCCGTCAAACATTCTTGCTAAAAAATATCTCAGATACCCAGTGTGGCTTTAAATCATTAAAGAGAGAAATAGCCTTAGAGATCTTTCCCAAATTATCCGTAATAAAAAACGCCAAAAATGCCAAAGGTTGGACCGTCTCCGCCTACGACGTAGAACTGCTATTTCTAGCAGAAAAAGCAGGTTACAAACTAAAAGAAGTTGATGTAGTCTGGCGAAACGAAGACGTCTCCACCGGCAAGGGTAAAAATTTCATAACCGAGTCAATCGACATGTTCAATCAAATAATAACCGTAAAATTAAACGACCTTAAAGGTAAATACAACCAATGAAATTTTTTTTAACATTCCCCAAGCCAACATTCCTCAAGCCAACATTCCCCAAACCAAAACTCTGGCACACCATCGCCCTCACCGCAACGATCGTCGCCTTTTTTGTCCTCCGCCTGATTAATTTAAACGGCCTGCCTGTCTTTGTAGACGAAGCCATCTACATTCGCTGGGCCCAGGTTATGAGATCAGAACCAACCCTAAGATTTTTACCCCTTCAAGACGGCAAACAACCACTTTTTATGTGGGCCATGATCCCCATGTTTAAGATCTTCAATGACCCAGTTATTGCCGGTAGAGTTCTTTCAGTATTAGCAGGTTTTGGCACCCTATTAGGCTTAACAACTCTTTCGTTTTTGCTCTTCTCTTCTTTAAAAATTAGCCTTCTTACCGCGCTTTTATACGCCATTACTCCATACACGGTCTTCTTCGACAGACTAGCCCTAGTAGATAGTATGTTGGCCATGTTTGGAATCTGGTCACTGGTTGTTGGTTTCTTGTATGTAAAAAAACCCAGACTAGATCTGGCAATGATTTTAGGTGTTATTTTGGGCTTAGCTTTTCTAACCAAATCCCCCGCCATATTTTTTTACCTCTGGCAACCCATCCTAGCAATATTTTTCCTTAAAAAAACCCAGTTCGGAACTGGGTTTAAATTGCTAGCTGGCTGGCTTTTGGCTTTTGTTATTTCCCAAGCGATTTATAATATTTTACGATTGGGTCCAAATTTCAACATGGTAGGTTCCAGAAACCAAGACTATTTATTTTCATTTTCAGAAGTACTACAACACCCCCTAAACCCTCTTACCGGCAACTTAAAATCAACCCTTTCTTGGATTTTCGCCCTGCTTACCCCACCCATAGCTTTGTCAGCATTTCTTTCTTTCTCAAAAAAAGAAACCAGAAAAAAAGCCCTAGCAATTTTAACAATCTCTATTACACCCCTAATAGCCCAAGCATTAATCGCCAAGGTTTACACCCCAAGATATCTTTACTTTGCAGTTCTACCCCTAATCATATTAACCTCTCTTGGTCTCGTCTGGATTAGTAAAAAAGTAAAAAAACAAACTCTTTTAATCTTGCTCGTTCTTCTGTTCCCTCTAATTACCTCGGTTTTCTACATATTTAAACCAGCAGAAATCAACATGCCCAGCCGTATGCGTCATGGTTACCTAGAAGAATGGACCGCTGGTTGGGGGCAAAAAGACTTTGCTAATTACCTAATCAATCTATCTAATCAAGGTAAAACTATAGTGGTGGGCGCAGAAGGCTACTTCGGTACCCTGCCAGACGGTCTGCAAATCTATACAGAAGGTCGTCCAAACATTACCGTTATTGGTATTGGTCAACCGGCTGTAAAAATCCCAGAGGCGTTAGAAAATACTTCCAAAGAAAATCTAATTTTCTTGGTAATAAATAAGTCAAGAAATAATTTAAAACCTCATGATCTTCAAAGACTTGAACTAATAAAAAGCTATCCAAAACCAGCCCGTCCAGACGGCACTCAAGAAGAACTCCAGGTCTACCAGTTAATCAAATAAACGAAACTTACTATTGACTTCGGGTAGTATTCGGTGTAAAAATAATACATGGATAAAAAATCACAGTCGGTTGCCATTTTTAATCAAAAAGAAATACGCAGACACTGGGACAGCAAAAAAGAACTCTGGTATTTTTCCATTATCGACGTGGTAGCCATTCTTACAGACTCAACCATCCCTAAGCGGTATTGGACAGATCTAAAGAAAAAGCTAAAAATAGAAGGTAGTCAGGTGTACGAAAAAATCGTACAACTGAAATTTAAGGCTGTAGATGGAAAAAAATACGCAACAGATTGTTTCTCTACAGAAGACATGTTTCGCCTAGTCCAATCAATTCCTTCCCCCAGAGCCGAACCTTTTAAACTCTGGTTGGCTCAAGTGGGCTACCAAAGAATAGAAGAAATAGCCGATCCAGAATTAACCATCAATCGGGCTCTAAAAACCTATTTACAAAAAGGATACAGTAAAAACTGGATAAATCAGCGCTTAAAAAGCATAGAAATAAGAAAAACCTTAACAGATGAGTGGGAACAAAGAGGTGTTAAAGTGGGGTTGGAGTTTGCAATTTTAACTAATGAAATTACCAAAGCATGGGCAGGTTTAAACGTCAAGCAGTATAAAAACCTAAAAAATCTAAAAAAAGAAAGTTTAAGAGATAACATGACCAATTTAGAACTGGTCTTAAACATGCTAGCCGAAACTGCTACTACCGAGATATCCAAAAAACGCAAACCAAAAGGATTCAAGCCAAGTAAAATTATCGCCAAACAGGGTGGCAGTATTGCTGGTAACGCTAGAAAAGAGATAGAAAGACAAACTGGTAAAAAAGTAATATCTAAACAAAATGCTAAAAAACTTTTAAATGGATAACAAAGCCATTGGGTATTTATCCAAAGACCCAGTATTAAAAAAACTAATTAAACAACACCCTCCGTTCAATTGGCCCAAAACGGGGGATATATTTACAGACTTAATAGAGTCAGTTATCAACCAACAGTTATCCTTGGCTTCAGCCGCCAGTATTTATAACAGGTTTAAAAAATTATTCAAGGGATCAATTACACCCAAAAACACCCTCAAACTTACAATTAATCAATTAAAAAATGTGGGTTTATCCGCACAAAAATCATCCTACATTCAAAATGTTGCTACTGCCATTGTCTCGGGTAGCCTAAACGTAGACAAACTCCATAAATCCACCGACCAAGAAGTAATGGACCAACTCACTAGTATCAAAGGCATCGGCCCCTGGAGTGCAAACATGATTCTAATGTTCACCCTTAATCGCCCCGATATTTTTCCGGTGGGTGATCTGGGCATAAGAACCGCCATGGGCAAGTTATATAAACTAGACAGAGAAAATCTAAAGGTCATGATAATAATAGCCAAAAAATGGTCTCCGTACCGCACCCTAGCCAGCCGTTACCTCTGGCAAAGTTTAAGTTAAAATAACATTTATGTGGATAAAAAGATTCTTGATTCTTGCCATTATCATCAGATTACTTTTTCTTTTTTGGAGCAATATTGATCTTTATACCAAACCATACGACATCAACAAATCAATAGACCGCTACAATCAATCACAGTACACTCAAGGTGATAAAGCCAAACTAACCTTATCAGATAGCGAACTTTACATAGTCGAGGGTCATTCTTTGGTAAACGGTAAAGACCCAGAACAAATGTTCCCAGGCCACCCAGCTCTAGGAAAAGTCTTCTTTGGTTTGTCATTAAAACTGTTCGGCAACCCGTATATTATTTCTTATCTTAGTTTTTTGTGTCTAGTTTTATTTTTCTATTTATTTACCAATTCAGCATTTCTCACTTTAGTTATTACCTTTGAACCGCTGTTACTCAGCCAGCTTACAGTTTCCTTATTAGACATCCAACTGGCTGTCTTTCATTTGTTAACACTTCTTTCATACCAGCGTTTCCGATCGACCAATCACTCATTCAAATGGTCACTTCTTACCTGTTTATTTCTTGGTCTCTCGGCCAGCATTAAGTTTTTTCCATCCAGTATCCCTTTATTTCTTGCTTTGATAGTCGACACCACCCTCACCGGTGACTTTACTCATTTTTCTCGTATAATAAAATCCTTACCTGCGACGGCCTTGGGTTTTCTCGCTGGCAACTTCACCTACTTTGTTCACCACCCATCATTAATCTCGTTTGCCAAGTTTTTCCGCTATCAAGTCAACTGGTGGGCCGGAGGTCCACAAGCACCACCGTTGGGGGTATGGAAAATAATCTATCTCAACCAATGGCCAACTTGGTGGGGTGATGGCACAATACAGGTTGAAAACTGGTGGATAATTTGGCCAATAATTTTCTCATTAAGCCTCTTTTCTTGGCGATCAAGAGTAATTTATTTATATATACTCTGCTCCCTTATCCTCTTCAGTTTAGGAATATTCTTTCCCCGTTACCTTGTTCCTATCATTCCTTTTGTTTACTACTCAGCTTACGGTACAATAAACAGGCTATGGCAAAAGGTAAAATCAGCGCAGTAAAGGTAATTTTTTTTCTTACTTTACTTTTTATTCCCGCAATTTTTGATTTACTTAAACCTGGCTATTTCCCAATGCACGACGACTTGCAAATTTTCAGACTCTACGAACTAGATAAGTGTGTTCAAGACGGCCAGCTACCCTGTCGTTGGATTCCCGATGGTGGCTTTGGTTACGGCTATCCTATGTTCCATTTTTATCCACCGTTACCTTATTATCCAGCCGAGGTCATGCATCTTTTAGGGGTCAGTCTTTTCACCTCAATTGAAGTGATGTTTATTCTGTCTCTATTGCTCTCGGGTTTCTTCATGTATTTTTTAGCCAGCGAATTTTTTGGGACCATGGGTGGTTTAGTAGCGGCCGTTTTTTACGTTTACGCTCCGTATCACTCATTAGACGTCTACGTCCGTGGAGCCATGAACGAAGCTTGGGGTATGGTTTGGTTCCCGTTAATCCTCTTGTTTAGTTATAAATTAATTAAAACAAGTAAATACAACCGTAAATATTTCTTGGGCTTTTCTCTTTCTGTTGCCGCTCTCATACTTTCACACAACATAATGACCATGATTTTTGCCCCAGTAGCAGTAATTTGGTCTCTTTTCTGGTTTTGGCAAAAGAAAACCTGGAAAAACTTAAAACTCTTAGTTCTTGGTGGCCTCTTAGCAATAGGTTTGTCAGCTTTTTTCTTTATTCCGGTAATTTTAGAAAAATCTTCCGTTCACGTAGAATCCATAACAGTTGGCTACTTTAACTACTTGGCCCACTTTGCCGATTTAAAGCAAATGTTTATAAGTAGATTCTGGGATTATGGTAGTTCACTCTGGGGTCCAGACGACGATATGGCTTTCCCTCTTGGTCATTTTCACTGGATCTCCGCTGGTATAGTGGGCTTACTAGCTTTGTTTCGTTTCAAGAAACATAAAAAAGAACAACGATTACACTTACTCATTGGCTTATTACTGGCAGTGTCTTTGGCTTACACTTTTT
This sequence comes from Patescibacteria group bacterium, assembly GCA_018817845.1. Lineage (GTDB taxonomy): Bacteria > Patescibacteriota > Microgenomatia > UBA1400 > MFAQ01 > JAHITH01. Next base: position 1,595 of record JAHITH010000017.1, on the reverse strand, counting down.
TAGTTCATTCTCGCTCGGTCTGGTTCTGGGATAACTTACCCATTCTTTATTACACCCAGTTTCCTTGGCGCCTCCTCACTATTCCGGTTTTTCTAATGTCATTCACGGCAGGAGCACTTTTTATCTTCATTAAACCAAAGTTTAAAAAGACACTCGCCTTCATTTTAATTATAAGTGTAATCCTTTGGAACTTGCCATTTTTCAAAATGGACTATTCAGTCAGCATTACCAGAGAAGAAAAACTTTCAGGTTGGCTTTGGGAGCTCCAAGTCACGGGTGGAATTTTTGACTACCTGCCTAAAACTGCCTCTCGCCCTCCAGGTGACGCAGGTTTCAGCATTCCTCAGTTTATAGAAGGCAATGGAGGAGTCCTAGATCTAAAAAGGGGCAGTAATTGGACAACTTTCACCACCAACGTATCCACAGAAAACGCCAAGTTAATGATTCCAATCTTTGGCTATCCTGGCATGAAGGTAAAAATAAATAATAAACAAGTCCAGTATCAAACAGATGAAGATCTGGGCAGAATAATAATTGACCTCAATCGGGGTGTGTCCAATATTAGTGTTAAACTTCACAAAACACTTGTACGGCACGCATCAGACCTTGTTAGTCTTTTGTCCCTGCTTATATTACTTAAAATAATCTATTCTAAAAATGAGTGAAACCCAACCGCTAGAACTTGATCCAGGTACACCAGAAATAGATTTAGCTCAAGTTAGCAAAAGATCTGTATCGGGAATTTTATCACTTACTTCTCGTACCTTTCTTGTTCAGATTACCACCTTTTTAGCCACCTTAGCTCTCACCGTTTTCTTAAGTCCAGAAGTTTACGGTGTCTTTTTCCTAGTCTCTTCAGTAGTTAACTTTCTTACTTATTTTTCAGACATAGGTTTGGCCGCCGCCCTGATACAAAAAAAATCTAAAATTATAAGAGAAGATCTAACCACAACTTTTGCTATTCAACAAATACTCGTTGTGTCTCTTTTGTTGATACTAAAAATAGCCACTCCTACCATTCGTTCTTTCTACTCAATCTCTCAAAGCGGAATCTATCTTTTATACGCCTTAGGTATATCTTTTTTCTTAAGCTCTCTAAAAACCATTCCTTCAATTCTTTTGGAGCGAAGATTACAATTCAACAAACTAATAATTCCTCAAATTGCAGAAACCTTGGTCTTTAACTTTGTAGCCGTTTATCTAGCCTGGAAGGGCTGGGGAATTACCTCTTTCACGGTAGCTGTTTTAGCCAGGGGAGTTACTGGTCTGGTTTTAATGTACATAGTTTCTCCTTGGCGACCAGGACTTACAATCAAAAAAAGCTCTTTAAAAACACTTCTAAAATTTGGCCTACCATACCAAGCCAATACTTTTATAGCCGTCTTAAAAGACGACGGTATGACCATACTTTTAGGAAAACTAATCGGCCCAGTAGGCTTAGGTTACATTGGCTGGGCAAGTAGATGGGCCAACATGCCCTTAAGAATATTTATGGATAACGTCAGCAAGGTAGCTTTCCCCGCTTTTTCCAGGCTCCAAGACAATAAAGAAAAATTACAAAGAGCAGTAGAACTAAACATCAAATATCTAAGTTT
>JAHITH010000097.1 GCA_018817845.1 Patescibacteria group bacterium | reverse complement strand
AGTAATTTAAAGGTGGTGGAATTGACCGAAAACTACAGGAGCACTCAGAATATTTTAGACGCGGCCCACGAGGTGATTAGTAACAATACTGGTCATCCGGTATTAAAACTTGTGACCCGTGAGAATGAAGGGGATAAAATAATAATCTTTGAAGGGTTAGACGGCCGAGCAGAGGCCAAATTTGTAGTGGATAACTGTACAAGAGCCATAGAGAAAGAAAAAAGTGTGGCTGTTTTGTACAGAACCAACGCGCAGTCTAGAATTTTGGAAGAAGAACTAATCAGAGTTGGTATTACCTACCGTTTGGTTGGTGGAGTAAGGTTTTATGAAAGAGCCGAGATAAAAGACCTATTGGCCTACTTAAAGGTGATAGCAAATAAAGACGATGCGGTCGCCTGGGATCGAATTGAAAAAATAGGAAAACGCAGAAGATCCAATTTTGAAACTTGGTTTAATACAGAATTTAATAACAAATTAACTACGGTTGAATTGATTAAAAAAATATTGGAAATTACAAAATATCTGGAAAAATTTGATAAGAAAAATGAAGAAGATTTAGGCAGACTAGAAAATATTGATGAGCTAATAGCGGTAGCTAGTGAGTTTCCTAAAGTCGAGCCGTTTTTAGAGAGCGTGGCTTTAATTCAAGCAGAGGATTTGGCCGACCAACTTCAACCCAAAAAGACGCAAGTCACCTTAATGACCATACATTCTGCTAAGGGTCTAGAGTTCGATAATGTTTTTGTGGTGGGGTTAGAAGAGGGGTTGCTACCCCACTCTAGAAGTTTGCTAGAAAAAGATGATTTAGAGGAAGAAAGAAGGCTTTTATATGTAGCCATTACCAGGGCAAGACAGAGGTTGTTTTTAAGTTTTGCTGGTTTAAGGTTTTTGTATGGTGGAAAAAATAATCAGACTCCGTCTAGATTTTTAAGTGAGATTTCGCCACGGTTGATAATGACAGAGAGAAAAGTTGTCCCAGATTGGCAGATGGAGAAAGAAACTGCAGATGACTTTAGCGAGATAGATAGCTGGTAAACTAAAGAAATGAAAAAATCTGTTGCCATTTGTTACCCTCCCTTAGACACCCAAAAGGGTACCCCCTTACTAGGCCAAAACAGGCAGTTTCAGTGGGCCAACGACCCCTGGTACGCCTACCCAGTGGTACCAGCCTACGGAGCCACCATGTTAAAAAATGCCGGCTTTAATGTATCCTGGCTAGACGGAATCGCCCAAGAGCAATCATACCCTAAGTGGTTAACAAAACTAATAAACATCAAACCCGATCTAATTATTATTGAAACCAAGACTCCTGTAGTTAAGTACCACTGGAAAATAATAAGAGAAATTAAAAAAAAACTTCCCCAATCTAATATAGTTCTAATGGGCGATCATGTTACCGCCTTGCCAGAGGAGTCCTTCAAAAAATGCCCAGTTGATTTTATTATTACCGGTGGAGACTTTGATTTTCTAATGCTAAGCATTGCCAATCACTTAGCAAAAAAAACCAAGTTGTGTGCCGGAATATATTACAGACAAGCTAATAAAATAAAAAATACAGGCAAATTTAAACTAAACCACAACCTAGACAAACTTCCTTTTATAGATCGAAAATTAACCAAATGGAAACTATACGCCTACAAAAACAGCAACTACATTAAAACCCCAGGCACCTACACCATGTTTGGCAGGGATTGCTGGTGGGGCAAGTGCACCTTTTGTTCTTGGACTACCCTCTTTCCTGGTAAGCAGTTTAGGGTAATGTCTGTAAAAAGAGCCCTAGACGAAATCGGTCATATTTTAGGTAACTACCCAGTGGTAGAGATAATGGACGATAGTGGTACCTTCCCAGTAGGCAAGTGGCTAACAGATTTTTGTAAGGGAGTAATAAAAAGGGGTTACCACAAAAAAATCCAAATCGATTGCAATATGAGATTCAATGCAGGTCTCACCCAACAAAATTATCGTTTAATGAAAAAAGCTGGTTTTAGATTTCTTCTCTATGGTTTAGAGTCTGCTAACCAAGAAACTTTAAACAAGCTAAATAAAAACTTAAAGGTAGAACAAATTTCAAAATACGCCAAAATTGCCAAGCAAGCTGGCCTTTGGCCCCACGCCACCGTTATGGTTGGTTACCCTTGGGAAACAAAGAAACAAGCTAAAAATACAATTAACTTAGCCAAAGACCTATTTCAAAAAGGTTTCATTGATACTCTACAAGCCACGGTCGTCATTCCTTATCCAGGTACACCACTATTTAAACAATGCCAAAAAAATAACTGGCTTAAAACAACGGATTGGAACAAATATGACATGCGCCAACCAATTATGAAAACAAAAATGTCTAACATTGAAATCAATTCCCTTGTAAGAGAAATTTACAACTCAATCTGGACACCCCAGTTCATTTTAAGAAAACTAAAAGAAGGCCTAACAGACTGGAGTAAATTCAAATACTACACCTGGCTAGCCCTAAAATTTTTCTCTAAAAAACTAGATTTTGCTGGACAAAAACAGAATAACAAAATTCTCTTACTGGCCAGCAAAATCGTCCGCCAAATTACCAAAATAACCAATGACAGGGACGGTCCTTGTCATTCCTGACCACACTTGACACGATACCATAAACCACGTATTTTACGTGGTTTATGGTATCGATGGTTAAGATAAAAACGTTATACAATACCCATATAATGAAAATCTTTTTAATCATCCCCAGTTTTAACGAAGGCTCTCGTTTACACCAAACCATCAATAAAGCAAAAAAATACATAGCAGAAAAAAATATCATTGTAGTAGACGACGGCTCACGTGCCCCAGAAAGCTTACCCAAAAATTCCAAGGCCACTCTCATCCGCCATCAATTAAATTTAGGTAAAGGCATGGCCATGAAAACCGGTGCCAAGTACGCTTTCAGTCAAAAAGCAGACGCCATTGTTTATATAGACGCAGACCTACAACACAACCCCAAATATCTACCCAAGTTTAAAAAACTTCTTAAAACCAACGATCTGGTCTTTGCTTCCCGTCGCCCTAGTCTAAATGCCCCCATGGTTCGCCTACTAGGTAACAAACTTGCCTCTATATACATAAACATACTATTCGGAATATATGTTTCCGACCTGCTTTCAGGTTACCGAGCCTTAAATAAAAAGGCCTTTAAATTATTAAACTGGACATCTCCTCGTTACGGAGTAGAAACAGAAATGGTCGCCAGGCTAGGTAAATATAAAAACAAACTAAAATGGGCAGAGTTCCCCATAGAAACAATTTATGTAAACAAGTACAAAGGTGTTACAATCATAGACGCAATTAAAATATTAACCAACTCAATATGGTGGAAGCTTTCTTAACAAGAACATAGTTGGCACTATAATAGTTGCAACTATTATATGATATAATATCAACATGGCTATAAAATTCATCAATCGAAAAAAAGAACTCCTGACTTGCTCACTTCGTCATAGTTTCGGGTTTTGGAAAAATAAAGTGCTTGATGTATCCATCTAAAAGATTTTGAGACTGGAGTTTTGTCGTACTAAGGGTAAAATGTGTATATGTTGTATGTCCGTTTTACTAAAACAAAGTCTAAGGCCACAGCAGTCCAAGTAGTTAAATATGTAAAACGAAAAACTGTAATTCTTAAACATATTGGTAGCAGTAAAAAGACTGATGAAATCAAGCGTCTCAAAACAGTGGCTACCAGATGGATTGAGCAGTACAATCCTCAACTATGCTTGTTTTCTCAAAATAGTGGTGATCTGGAGGATAGTCCTAAGGTTGTTGTTTTAAACAAGGTAAAGCTAATTTCAACTCATTCACTGTTTGTTTACGAGGTGCTCTCACAAGTATCAAGATACCTGGGTTTTTACAAATTGTTGACGGATAATCCCAAGCGGGAAATATTACTAGATTTAGTAGTTACTCGTTTAATTCACCCAGCTTCAAAACTTGAATCAATCCAGTTTCTAAAAGAAGAATTTGGTATTAAGTATGAAAGGAGTAGTGTACAAAGATCCCTTGCACAGTGGAGCTTGCTTAAAGATCAAGTTGAAGAAATAATAGTAAACTTTGCCAAGAAACAACTTGATTTTACTTTTAAAGTCATCTTCTACGATGTAACCACTCTGTATTTTGAGTCGTTTAAAAGTGATGAAGAACTCAAACAATGTGGATTCAGCAAAGACAACAAGTTTAATCAGCCTCAAATAGTCATCGGCTTAGTAGTTAATAATCAAGGGTTCCCCATCAGCTATCAAGTTTTTGCTGGCAACAAATTTGAAGGTCATACCTTCATACCAATACTTGAAAATTTACAGCAAAGATACAAGATCAAGACATTAACCGTAGTTGCAGACGCAGCCATGATTAGTCAGAAAAATGTAGATGAATTAGTGACCAAGAAACTTCATTACATAGTTGGAGCCAGAGTTAGTAATCTCCCCCACAAAATCATAGACATTGTATACAAAGGTCTTAACCGTCAAGATCAAGCTACTACCAGAATCAAGACAAGTGAGGGTAATCTGATTTGTTCCTTTTTGCAAAAACGATACCGAAAAGACAAACACGAGACTGAAAAACAAATAGCCAGAGCAGAAAAGGCGATACAGAACCCTCAGGGAAGCATCAAACGACTCAAGTTTGTAACTACTATCAAAACCAAGTCAAGCTTAAACCAAAAATTAATTGAAAAAACAAAAAAGTTGTGGGGAATAAAGGGGTACTACACCAACCTTAACTCAGTAAGCAATTTGGAGATAATTAATCAATACCGCCAATTATGGAAAGTAGAAAAATCATTTCGAATAACTAAGTCCGATTTGCAAGCCAGACCAATATATCATCGGAACACAGAAACCATTAAGTCACATATCCTCATCTGCTTCATGGCTTTAAGCTTAGCCAAGTATATGGAGATTAGATCAGGATTATCTTTAAAAAAGACACTCAAGATTCTCAAGTCTGTCAAGGATGCCAAAATGAAAAACACCCTTACTAATGAAGTTTGGGTTATGAGAACCGATCCTTCTAAAGATGTGGATAACTTACTGAAAAAACTAAATTTGTCGTACTAATTTGAGCAAGTCAGGAAGATATAAACACCGCTAGACAACATAGTAAAAGCCATCACCGCCCAAACCGTTTGCCAAAACATACCCGGAACAAATAAAAAACCAGAAAAAACCAACGCCGCCATTAAGGCCAAGTTTTTCAGCCACTGTCGTGGTCTGGTTGTTTTGAGTAAGCTAATAAATATCTCCATAACAAAAATACGATCATTAATCCACCTAATCCTAACATGATTATAAACTTCTTTCGAGCATCTGCTTGCAAAGCTACTGTACCAAGGGCCAGAGCAGTAAGCCAATAAAATATTGCTATCCGTCT
>JAHITH010000106.1 GCA_018817845.1 Patescibacteria group bacterium | reverse complement strand
GTTTTGGAGGGTAAGGGTGGGAATTGATAATCGTGGACGAAAAATCACACAGTCTGAACAGTCGCTTGAGGCGACAGTTCCGATGAGTGATTTTTCTGGTGCGGATTATGTGTTGGGGAGGTTTGGTAAGGAAGAAAACGAGATATTAGATGGGGTACTGGGGAGGGTTGTAAAAGAAATAAAGGAGAAAATATGCATTTAAGTGAAAGGTTAGGTTTGCGGGCAGGAAAAACGGATTCTTTAATCTCGATGTACTGGAATGTATTGTTAAGGGGTTTGGGGATGAGTATGCTGGGTTTATTTGTGCCAATATATATTTACAAGATAGGTGCTGATTGGGGGGGAATGATTGGTGGTTTGCAGTTGGTGGCGGGGTACATGCTGATTCAGAGATCGTTAATTGCTTTGGTGACTATTTGGGTGGGTGGATTGGTAAACAAGTTAAGTTTTAGATGGAGTGTGTTGTTAGGAAGTTTTTTAACAGTTTTGTATTATTTGTTGCCTTCTTTAATTGATGGTTCGTTGATGTTGGTGGTTGTTATGGCTGTGATTACTGCTTTTTCTATCCCCTTTTATTGGTTGTCGAGGCTTTCAATTTTAGCGGTGGATGGTGAACATAAAAGTTTTGGTAAAGAAATGGGAATTGTGACTTTGTTGGAAAGAGGCGGGGCAATATTGGCTCCGGTAGTTGGTGGGGTAGTAGCTCAAGTTTTTGGATTTAAAACGTTGTTTGCGGTTGGGGTGGTAGTTATTTCTGTGTCAACGGTGCCGCTTTTTTATATGAAACATCACCAACATGATGGAAGGGTGAGTTGGGCGGGGTTCAAGGGTTGGTTTAAAGATATTAAAAATAGACATTTGGTAGTAAGTTTTGTAGGTGAGGGGATGGATGGTTTTATAACCAGTTTTTATTGGCCGTTGTACATTTTTTTAATGATAGGGAGTTTAGAGGTGTTGGGTGGGCTTATTTCGGTAACTATGTTTTTCTCGGTTTTAACGGTGTTGTTGGCTAGTAGGTGGTTTGATAAAAAAAGAGCCGTGGGTGGTAAAGAAGATGAAAAGATGTTTTGGTGGTTTGGGGGATTATTTGCTGTAACAAGGGTTTTAAGGGCTGGTTTTGGAAATTTAATAGGCTTGTTTTCGATTGATCTGGTGACTAAGTTGATTGCGCCTCTTTATTGGATTCCGTTTGGGGGGTATGTGTGTTCGGCGGGTAAAAAAGCTGGTGGATTAAGGTTTTATGCTTATAGAGAGGTGGTATATTCATTGGCAATCGTTGTAGCTAGTGGAGTTGTGTTGTTGATATTGGGTTTTGGTTGGCGATGGTGGGGGATATTTGGACTGTCTGCTTTTGGTGTTTTGTTAACAATGAAATTGGCAAAGGAGAGTTAAGGTAAACAAAACTACTAAACCAGTGACGCGATCGCGTAGGTAGATTGGTGAATGTTAAAGGTGATATGATTTGATTATGAACAAGAAGGCGTTTAGTTCCATGCAACAGGTTTTGGATAAGTATACGGATGAGATGGAGCAAGAGGGTGGTAAGCAAAGGCGAATTAGTAGGGAGTGGCAAGACTATGCGTACAGGTTGGCCTTGGAGCTAGAGGATACGGCCCATACAAGTTTATATATGAGGTTGGTAAAAAATACCCCCAGATACCTGGTGGAAGATGCTAAAAATTTTGTAAAGGATGCTTATGAGGTTAAAAACAGGGGGAAACTTTTTATGTGGAAGCTAAAGCAGTTGAAGGAAGAAAAGAAAAAGGTTTAGGTTTTCTGCTAAAGTTAAGGTATGGAAAGTAAGAAAGTTATTTGGCATCAGGTAGTGCTTTTTTCTTTGATGCTTTTGTTGACGGGTTGGCGATTGATGTCTGGTAGGTGGTTGTTTGGTGTGGGAGTGTTGTGGTGGTGGCTGGGTGGGGTGTTGGGGTTTGTGTTTGTGTTTTTTGATTGGTTGATTCAGTTGGCAGTTATGGAGCCATCGAGGGTGTTTGATGTAAAACTTAAAGAAGTTTTACAGAAAAAAAATATTAAGTCAGGGTTGGTGTTTGTTTTGGGAGAAAGGCAGAAAAAATCAAGACTGGTGATGAAGAGTGCATTGTTTTTGTTGGTGTGGTTGGTAATGGGGTTTTTTACATTAAGTAGTATAGCTAGTGCTTTTGGTAGGGGGTTTATGTTGGGGTTGGGGACGCATTTGGTATTTGATTTAGTGTGGGATTATTTTAAGGTGCCGGAAAAGCTTGATAATTGGTTTTGGATGATTAAGAGAAAGTTGGATGTGGAGGAGAAAAGGTGGTTTGTTGTGATTGTGGTTGTTTTGTATCTGTTGATTGTTAAAGGGTTGTAGGGTACCATGGGGGGTATACCCGAAAAAACACACATCTGAACAGTTCCGACCCAGAGTCGGGAACAGTATCCGATGAGAATTTTTAAATTATAAATTAGTATGATAAAAATATGAGTGCAGTACATTTTAGTGATCAAGATTTTAAAGAGAAGGTTATTAAAAGCAAGTTGCCGGTGTTGGTAGATTTTTTTGCTGAGTGGTGCGGTCCCTGCAAGATGGCGGCTCCGATTATTGATGAGTTGGCCGAGGAATATAAGGATAAGGTGGTGATAGGTAAGGTGGATGTGGATCAGAATCAAGAGACGGCGGGTAAGTTTGGGGTAATGAGTATCCCCACGGTGATTATGTTTAAAGATGGTAAGGAAGTAGATAGAAAAACTGGTTTTGCTGGTAAAGCAGGTTATGAAGAAATGCTGAAGAAACAGTTGTAAACATGAAAGATGTAATTATTATTGGGGCGGGGCCGGCTGGGTACACGGCTGGTATTTACTTGGCTAGGGCTGGTTTGAAGCCATTGATACTGGCGGGTGAAAAAGCGGGTGGGCAGTTGATGTGGACGACGGAGGTAGAGAATTATCCAGGATTCCCCGAGGGGATTTTGGGACCCAAATTAATGGAAGATATGAGAGTTCAAGCTATTAAGTTTGGGGCGGAGATTGAGAACAAGGATGTGACAAAAATAGATTTTCAAGGAGAAGTTAAGAAGGTGTGGATAAATGAGAAAGAATATGAAGCGAAAGTTGTGATTGTGTCTACCGGGGCTAGGGCGCGGATGCTTGGAGTGGGGGAGGAAAAACTATTGGGGCGGGGTGTGAGCATTTGCGCGGTGTGTGACGCGGCATTTTTTAAAGACAAGATAACTTATGTAGTAGGTGGTGGAGATACGGCTATGGAGGAAGTGGTGGCTTTAAAAAGGCGGTCAAAAAGTGTTGGGTTAATTTATCGGGGAGATAAATTGAGGGCTAGTAAGATAATGCAGGAAAAGACCTTAGAGAACGTTAAGATTATTTGGAATAGTGAGGTGGTGGGAGTGATGGGGGAGCAAAGGTTAGAGAGAATAAAGGTAAAGGATGTTAAGACGGGGGAAGAAAAGGAGTTGTTGGCCGATGGTTTGTTTTTAGCCATTGGATATTTACCGGAAACAAGTTTGTTTAAGGGTCAGTTGGAGCTTGATAAGAAGGGATATTTGGTGACGGGTAAGACTGATTTACCAACTCAGACGAGTGTTAAGGGTGTGTTTGGAGCGGGAGATGTGGTTGATTTTAGATACAAGCAGGCTATAACAGCGGCGGGGATGGGGTGCATGGCGGCTTTGGATGTGGAGAAGTTTTTAACCGGGTCGGTGAGTTCGTGGTAAGATTTGGTGGTTGATTTGCTTAAGACTTGACAACCCATATTATT
>JAHITH010000016.1 GCA_018817845.1 Patescibacteria group bacterium | reverse complement strand
TCAAACACGATTCTTTTTAAGCTACCTTGATAAAATAGCTTACACTCTTCTATTAGTTGCCAACAGAGGATGGCAAAGTTTTCGGGTGAGTCTTTGATTGATTTTCCTTGTTTTTCGACGATTAAAACAAAGATGTCGATGTTTTTGTTGGCAAGAGTTTTTAGGAACTTTGTTTTGGTTTTATCTCCTGCCCTGTAAAATTTTATTTCAGATAACTTTTTAGCGTCACGGGTTTTTCTGATGGTTTTTGTTACAGAAGTTAGTTGAGAAATTATATTGGTGCCAACTGCGGCAACTATTACTACTTTGTCTTTTGGATCAGGTAGGGTGCCGGATTCGTCGATGAAGATGGTGATGTTAGAGATTTTTTTCATTTTTGGTTTAGTTTGTTAATATTCATAAACTTTTGCCAGGAGCGTTGGAGGTTGAGGATTTTGCGGCGGACGGTGAGGTAGTCTTTGCTTATTTGCTCAACTTCGATGATGGGTAGAGTTTTTAGATCTCTATATTGGTCTAAATAAACGACCATTAGGTTACAGTTAAGCATAGCTTGCTCTAGGTTGGCAATAGCCTGATTTTGGTCGGCGAATCTTATAGAGTGGGCGGTGGCGATTAGTTTAGGAATTTCTAGAGCGGTTGGAGCCAGTTGGGAATGTTTGGCCACCTTAATGGCTAGGTTGTGGGTTTGCTGGTAGACGTCTAGATCTTGGAAGGATTTGACTGGGCGTTTGGGTTGGTATTTATACATATAGATAATTTCTAATTTCTAATTGATATATAATTTATGTTTGAGACAGGGGACAAGGGGCAGGGCTCCGCATGCCAAAGGCCGGGGCAAAATCGGCAGCGGGACGAGCAATTCCCGTTACCTCCACATCTTAAGAACTTGACAAAGTTAATAATTTGTGTTAAATTACTTTTGATTGGTAATTCAGGTTCGATGCTTCCGCTAAGGTAGAATCGCCAAAGTCCGCGCAAGCGGATTTTTTGGTTGTGGTGGGTGTTTAATATGTTTTTCATTTGGCGATACTAACTACTAATTTTTTTGGGTCCTGGTTGATGGCGAAGGTGCCTGATTTAGTATAGACGTTTTTGCGGCGGCGTCTGCCTTTGGGTTTGTGGACGACGTGTAAGGGGTAGAACTCGAAGTAGTCTTTTTCGTCGAACCAGGCACATTTGAATTCGTACATTCTTAAACCTGTGAGACGGGATAGGGCCATGGCATAAAGGGTTAGTTGTTCGATGGGTTTTTCTTTGGCGGCGTTGGGTTTGTAGTCTAAAATGTGGACTTGGCCGTTGCGGATTTGGAGAATGTCGATATGCCCCGTTATGAGTTTTGGCGTCCCAGTGCCGATTTTGGACCGGCCTTTGGCAGCGGTCCCCATTTCAAACCCTAATTGGGTTTGGAGATGTAATAAATCGTCTTTGGTTATGTACACTGGTACCTCTGTAGCTACGGTGACGGAGTCGTTGTAGAGCATGAATTTTTGGATGGCGTCGTGGCGGGCTTTTCTTTCTTTTACTGATTGTAAAACGAACTCGGCTAGCTGGTTGGCTAGATTATGTTTAGGCCTGACGATCATTTGGGTTTTGCTGAAAACAAGAGGGGACTCGGAAGCTCTTAAGCCGTCTTGAAAATACTGATGTGGGGTTTCGCTGGGAACCATCTCTAAAAATTCCTCTAGTGGACCAAAGTTTCTGTGTTTGATGTCTTCTCTTATAATTAGATTGCATTTGGCGCGGTGGAAGCGGTATCTGTATAGCTGGCGGTGAGCTAGGGTGGCGGTGACGGTGAAGTATTTGGGGTGGTATCTTTTTAGGGCGTAGGGGCGGAGTCGGGAGAAGCGGCAGATGTCTTGGAACTCGGTGATCCAGTTTGAGACAGAAGTAGGGTGAATGTTATAGTCTAGTTTTTGATTTAGGATGCGGCAGGCGGAGGCGCAGGAGTGGCCAAGATGATAAAGACTTAGGGCTTCTAGCATGGCGGGCAGGGGGTAGTGTTTGCCGTGGGTGAGTTGGTGGGTGAAGGTTTTTTGGCAGTCTTTGCATTGGTAGAGTTGGATTTTTTCTCTTTTTTTCTTTCTAAATCCTCGGCGGACGAAGTTTTGGGAGAGACAAGCGGGGCAGGTGAGGGTGTTTTGGGGCGCCTTCGCACTAGGCTTCGGCGACCCGAGGGGGGCTTTTGCCGTCCCAGTGCCGATTTTGTCCGACGTTGAGATCGGTCCCGAGGGGACAGGGCTCCGCAGGCCAAAAGGCCGGAGCAATTTCTGCAGCGGGACGGTTAACTTATTTAGCATTTTGGTTGTTTTCTTGACTTTTGTTGACATGTTGTGTTATATTATTAATTGCGCTCGTTAGCCTTTTGGCTCTGTCAGTCACACCTTTAGTGTAGTACTGACGACGGGCGTTTTTTTGGTTTAATCGGTTTCCATATTACCTTTATGTAGTAATCGATCACGTTTTTTATTAGTGGTCCAGTTTGGGATAACGCTCCAAAAGGTTAGTTTGCCTTTACCTCTTTTTTTCACGATAACTTTGATTTTCCAGCCATCGACGATGGCAATAAAACCATAGAAATAGATGTTTTTCCATGGAATTTTTTGATATTCTTGGAGAGTGGTGGTGGTTTTGATAACTTTAATTGCTTGTTTTAATAACTTAAACCTAAGTTGTTGGTTACGTTTGTCTCGGGACTTGTTGCGTCCGGTATAGATCAGGTGCCAGAAACCTTGGCTGGTGAAATAGACCTGCTTACGAAAGTAGGGGCAGTGAATTTTACCAATGGATTTGTATTTTTTGTGAGTTAGGTTTCTAAGCTGGTGATAGGTGGTTTGTTTGGGCATTTTAGTTGTTTTTTGGTTGGTAATATTTGAATTTCATATCACGGGTTGGGGTGGTTGGCATCTCACGAGTTTGCTGGAATTTGAATAATCGTTGTAAAAACGTGATATTTTTCTTTATAAAATTAAACATGGTTTTTATTATATTTTATTTTTGTTTATTAACGCAAGGAGTGGGTGTCCGGCGGTGACTTTTAGGGTTTTGCCGGATTTGGTGGTGACTTGGTAGACTTCCTGGTAGCCCGTGTCGACCAGGGCATTTACTGTGGCGTGCTGTAGTACCCCTAGGTGCTCGTTTAGGGATAGGACTTGGTCGTTGGGGCGGACTTGGTCTAGTTGGCAGAGTAGGTGATCGAAGTTTTCGTCGTCGTCTTCATCTTGGCCGTTTTTCTTTTTTTTGCGTCTTCTGATTGGTAATAAAGCGTCGCCGGTGAGACAATTTCCTGCAACATGTAGTTTTTGGGAGGGATTCGTCGTCCCGATGCCGACGTTGCCCGTTGTTGTATTTATGACCATTTTTGCATTAGCAGCAACACGGTCTGCGCCAAATCTCAAAATAGCACCATTTGCCATATCGGAGTAGATGTAATTGCTTACCATTTGAATTGCTCCAGTATTTCCAGCCCCTCCAGCTCCTTGAATATTTAACAAAGAACTACCAGCTACCCCAGGATTTTGTGTAATTTTCACAATAGGCGTTGAACCCCATACTTCAAGATTGCTACTCGGCCCCGTCGTCCCGATGCCGACGT
>JAHITH010000015.1 GCA_018817845.1 Patescibacteria group bacterium | reverse complement strand
TTTTTTTTGTAAAACTTTAACCTGTAAAGATAGTTGATAAAAGGAACTATGACTAGTGAATGGATGGTGAAGGAGAAGATTAATATTCCTAGAAGAAGGGCCATAGGTATTTACCAAAAATAATAAAGGCGATTATGACGGAAGAAATGGCTGATAACAGGACCATACCGGCGGAGACGTCTTTGGCAATTTTTGCTTGCTGATGAAATTTGTCTGTTAGAAGGTCTACTACTGATTCTATGGAGGTGTTTATCATTTCTGCTATTAAAACTAGAGAGATGGTAAAAACGATAACTATTTTTTCTGCTTGGGAGATGTTTAGAACGAAGCTTGCGGTAAGGGCGACTAGGGCGGCTAGGGCGTGAATTTTGAAGTTTGGCTGGGTAGTGAAGGTGTAGATTATGCCACTAAAGGCATGTTTGAAGGAGATGGTGTGTTTGGTTATCATGGACACGGTTTTATTTTACCATTTTAGACCATTAAGGTCAGACCCTCCCTCGGCTCGATAGCCGAGAGGGCCCGTGGCCGTAGCCACTCCTTTTAGGGTCTGACCTTTTCTCAGAGGAGGAGTTGGTTGAGGATTTTGAACCAAAGGGGGGCGGCGGTTTCTGAGCCCCAAGGAGAAGCTGTGGGCTCGGTTAAGGTAACCAGCATGGTGTATTTGGGGTTGTAGGCTGGGAAGTAACCAATAAAGCTGGCGATAGTTTTGTCTTGGTCGTACTTTCCATCTACGGGTATCTGGGCGGTTCCTGTTTTGCCGGCTATTGACAATCCTTGCGGTCTTTTCCAGTTTAGTTTGCTTTGGTTAACCACCTCTATTAACATTTGAGTTATTTGCTTGGTTGTATTTTCTTCTAATACTTTACGTGAGGGGGGTTGGTCTTCTTTTTCAATTAAGGTGGGTTGAACAAGTAAACCTTTGTTAGCCAATGCGTTGAATGCTGTTAAAAGCTGAATTCTGGTTATAGCAATTCCCTGGCCAAATGCGTTGGTGGCTAGGTCTATTTCTCTAAAACTACTGCCTTGTTTTAGTTTGCCGGTGGCTTCTTCTTGAAGTTCTATGCCGGTTGTGGCGTTAAAACCAAAACTATCTAGGGTTTTTAAGAAATCTTCTGATCCTAACTTTCTTGAAACAAAAACCATACCTGTATTGTCCGAGTTAACCAGAATATCTGTCATATTTGAGTCTGGGTGGTAGACTTCATCCCAGGTCTTGATGCTGAACTGGCCGATTTCAATAGGACCGGTGCAAATGTCACAAGTTGAATCCTGGTTAATTACCTTTTTTTCTAAAGCTGAGGCCATGATGATTGGCTTAAAAACCGAACCTGGTTCAAATAAACTGGCAACCACGGGGTTTTTGTACCAATCCTTGTTGTAGTCTGGATAATTACCCGGGTCGTAATTGGGAAAACTGGCTAGACTTCTAATTTTCCCGGTTGAGGTTTCCATTACGGTAACGGTTCCGGAGCGAGCACCATAGCGAGCCATGCCTTCTATAAGTAGGTTTTCTATTAGAAACTGCTTGGGTTTGTCTATAGTTAGTTTAAGTGAATCACCGTTTTGGCTTTGTAATAACTGATAATTACCAATTAAAATTGGATTGCCATAGGCGTCTTTTTCGCCCCTTACCTTGCCAGAACGACCTTTTAGCTGACGATCAAAAAAGCCCTCGATACCAAAATAGCCTTGTTCTTGACCAGCCAGGTCTTTGCCAACAAAACCCAGAATATGGGCTGATAATGAACTTTCTGGATAGTAACGTAGATACTCTGGCTCAAAATCTAACCCCTCCAGCTCCTGACTGTCTATTAATTCTCTTTGCTCAGGAGTTAGGTAGTGCTTTATTGAGATCCAGTTTGAGGATAAAGTTACTCTTCCCGTAAGGAAGTCTTTTGTTTCTTGCAACATTTGCTCTGGGGTAATAATTTCAGCCCCCGGACTGGCTGGTGGAGGATCTTCAACCAAGATTGGTGCTAATATGTCTACAATTTTTCCAGTCGAGTCTTTCATCTGCGGTTTGTAAATATATAAATGATAGAGGTTCTTAATACCGGCCAAAAGCTCACCATTGGTATCGTAAATATTTCCTCTACGGGCCTGTAAGACACTTACTGAACTATGTTGACGGCTGGCTTGTATGCTTAATTGTGGTCCCTTAATTACTTGCCAGTAAAAAAGTCGAATTAGAATAGCAATAAATAATAAAGGGGAAAGGTTGGTGATTAGCTTAAGGCGAAAGCGGGTGAGCTTTTGATCATCATGGATCATAAGATAATAAGCTAGTGGTAGATACTAGACCAATCTCGCTTATCCGTTTATACCCTTGACCAATGGCAATTTCTTGGATGTATGAAAGCCTATTATGTTTGTTTATTTCGCCCTCTAGCTCCTGATTGGTTTTTTCTAAAACCTTCGAGTGTTGATAAAGACCATTGATTTCCACACCCTGTGTGGCTAGGGCGTTGGTACAGAATAGATTGACAATAGCCATAATACCTATACAAAGATATAGTGCTAAGTTTATTTTTATTGTGTTCATATTTTTTTGAAGAGTCTTAAGCAAGCGCTTCTAACTCTTGGATTATTATTAATCTCTTCAGCCGTAGGCTTTAGAGGTTTCTTGTAAATAACGCTTAAGGTTTCTGGCTGGTCCTTGCCAAATTGCTTAACTAGTTTGTCTTCACCAGAGTGGAAAGATATTATTCCCAGGATTCCGTTTGTTTTTAGTAAGTCTGGGAGTTGGGGAAGGGTTTTTTGAATTACTTCTCTCTCTAGATTCACAGCCA
>JAHITH010000101.1 GCA_018817845.1 Patescibacteria group bacterium | reverse complement strand
CGGGTCGATTATTATGCATTCTAGAGTTTTGGAACACCAAACCAGATAGCAGTTGGTTTGAAGTGGCCCTAAACTTAATGTTTTGATTTCCATGTGGTTAGTATATACTGGTGTTTATGAAAAATAATAATTTTGTGAATACTTTGGCGGCGATTATAGTTTTTTTTGCGGTTGGCTTGGGGG
This sequence comes from Patescibacteria group bacterium, assembly GCA_018817845.1. Lineage (GTDB taxonomy): Bacteria > Patescibacteriota > Microgenomatia > UBA1400 > MFAQ01 > JAHITH01. The sequence goes on along the minus strand of JAHITH010000101.1, from coordinate 5,200 downwards.
CTATATACATGTTCCCATGGCATAGTATGGATTGGGGAAAACTAAGTATGGTGCAAGACAACTTGATAGTGGTTAGCGGAACTTCTAAGGAGCAAAAAAGAAATGAGATAGCCAAATTTACTGCTGGTGCAAGTGCGGTAAACACAGACAGGGACACGGCGGTGAATGAAGTAAACGGTATTGTTACTAAGATTACCGAGGCTGTTAAGACGTTTGGAATTAGAGATGAGGATATTAAGACGTCTAACTTGAGTATCTATCAAGAGGAAGAAAGTTATTATGAAGATGGCGTACAAAAAAGACGTAAAGGACAGTGGAGGGTGAGTAATAATATTGAGGTGGTTTTGAGAAATGTGGATGATGCTTCTCAGTTGGCTGATATTTTAACCAAGAACGGAGCGACCAATGTGTATGGTCCAATGTTGACGTTGGATGATACACAAAAGGCAGGTGATGAGCTTTTGACTAGCGCGATAGAGGACGCTAAGGAGAAAGCAATGATTATGGCAGAGGCGGCAGGTGGGAGTTTGGGTGAGGTGGTAAGTGTGGTGGAGGGATCTTCGCCAACTAGTGTGTATAGAGCCATGGGTGAGATGGGTGGAGGCGGCGGTGTGCCGATTGAGCCAGGGTCGAGTATGGTTTCAAAAACGGTGGTAGTAAGTTTTAGGTTGAAGTAGGGGTTGTGTGGTAGAATATGGGGTAGCTTAACGGCGGAAAGGAACATGATGAATGGCAACAAAAAAGAAATTATTAGATAAGAAAGTAGAAGATAAGATGGGTTTGATGGATAGGCTTTTGGCCAAGTCTAAGGTTGAACCTATTGCTTTGAGGCGTGGACAAGAGGTTGAGGGTGTGGTGTCTAACTTGGGTAGAAAGTTATTGCTATTAAATATAGGGGCAAAAACGGAAGGTATAGTAACAGGGGACGATGCATTGGAGGCGGCAGATTTGCTGGCTGATTTAAAAATAGGAGACACGATAAAGGCGTTTGTGAAGTACCCGGAGAATGATCAGGGTCAGATTGTGTTGTCTTTGAAAAAGGCGGCGGAGGCTGGAAGGTGGGAGAAGTACGCTCAGATGATGGCCGAGGAAAAAGAAATAGATGTTGTAGGTCTAGAGGTAAACAAGGGCGGGATGGTGGTTAAGTGTGGGGAAATGAGAGGATTTGTTCCTACATCCCAGTTTGGAGAGAAGCATTTGGGTAAGATGGAAGATTTAATAAATACCAGTTTTAAGGTTAAAATAATTGAGGTAGATAGGGAACAAAATAGATTGATTTTTAGTGAAAAACAAGTGTCTGATTCTAAGGCGATGGCCAAGAGACATGAGGCTTTGGAGGGTGTTAACAAAGATGAGAAGTTGGTTGGAACCGTGTCGGGAATTATGCCGTTTGGGGTGTTTGTGACGGTAAGCGTGGGTAAGGCTAGGGTTGAAGGATTGATTCATATTAGTGAGATAAGTTGGAAAAAGGTTGATGATCCAAACACTTTGTTTAAGGTAGGTCAAGAAGTTAATGTTCAGGTAATTGGAATTGAGAAAAAGGTGGGTAAGTTGAATTTGTCTATGAAACGATTGAGTAAGGATCCTTGGGATGATATTGAAAAAACTTATGCTGTGGGTACAAAACACAAGGGTAAGGTGGTGCGTTCGGCTCCTTATGGTGTGTTTATAAATTTTGAGTCGGGGATTGACGGCTTGATTCATGTAACCAACAAGCCGGTGGGTAGGGAGTTTGAGGTGGGTGAGGATGTAGAGGTGTTTGTAGAAAAAGTTGACGGTAAAAATAGACGAATGAGTTTAGGGATGGTGTTGACGGAGGTGCCGGTAGGGTATAAGTAATATGGATCCCGCATTAAGTGCGGGATGACAAGTCAATTTGTTTTAGGTGTTTGGTGTTTTCTGGGGAGATGGTTATTTTGTAACCTAGTGTTTTGGCTTCTTTTATTCTTTTGTCTTGAAAATTGACGGAGCGGATTTCACCCAAGAGTCCTAGCTCGCCAAAGGCGATGGCGTTGTTGGGGAGGGGTTTGTTTTTACTGGAGCTAATGATTGCCAAGGCAATTCCTAGATCTGCCCCTGGTTCTGTTAAGTTGTATCCGGCGGTGACGTTTACAAAAACGTCTTTGTTTCCCAGTGGTAGTTTTAGATGCTTGGTAAGGACGGCACAGATTAACTGTAGGCGATTTATATTGATTCCTTTGGCAACTCTTCTGGGAATTGCTAAATTAGAGGGGACAACTAGGGCTTGAATCTCTACTGTTAGTGGTCTGGTGCCTTCCATAATTAAACAAAGTGAAGAGCCTGGAGCATTTTCTACCCTGCCTTCTAGCATGAACTTTGAAGGATCTTTGACTTCTTCTAACCCCTTGCCTGTCATTTGAAAGATGCCGGTTTCGTCGGTGGGGCCAAAGCGATTTTTTACACTTCTGAGCAAGCGTAAATTGTGCTGTCTATCGCCAGAAAGCTCTAAAACTGAGTCTACCATGTGTTCAAGTAGTTTTGGTCCGGCAATGGAGCCTGATTTGGTTACGTGACCTATTAAGATGACTGGTGTTTGGGTTTCTTTTGCCATTCTGATAATTAAATTAGCGCTGTCTTTGATTTGAGATGGAGAGCCTGGAGAAGTGGGGTTTAGGTCGGTCTGAATTGATTGAATTGAGTCGATGATTACCAGGTTATACCTAGAAAGTGCGTTTTGATCTAAGATTGATTCTACATTTGAGGTGTTTAGTAAGTTTAGATTGTTGGTGTCTTTTTTGGTGAAACGGTTGATTCTGGTGGCTACCTGGGTTGAGTTTTCTTCTGAACAGACGTAAAGAACCTGATTTGATATAGTTTGAGATATTTTGATAGCAAGTTGGGTAAGTAAAGTGGACTTACCTATGCCTGGTTGACCCGTAAGAAGGTAAACTCCGCCCGGAGTTAGACCTTGGCCTAGCACTCTATCGATTTCACTGATTGATGTGGTTTGGTAGCTGGTTTGGGCGGATTCTAAGGTCTTTTTTGGAGTTTGTGGTTTAATTTTGTTTATAGAAGATGTTTTTTGTTTGGGGGATGATTTTAAGAAGGACCCGAAGACTTGTGAGATAGTGTTCCATTCTTTACAGGCGGGGCACTGTCCAGACCATTTAGGGAAGTCGTTGCCGCAACTTGAGCACATAAAGATGTTTTTTTGTTTGGCCATGAGGATAGTTTAGCATGGAGGTAAAGGGAAGAGGGGCAGGGCTCTGCAGGCTTAAAGCCGGTTCAATTTCGGCAGCGGGACGGTGAGTTATCCACAGAGGGTAAATGCGTGGTTCGGAACCACGATTTTGAGGGTGAAAATGGTGGGTTGGGGTTTTATGGGTTATGTGGAAAACGAGGGGTGGGTTTAATATAGGTTGATAAATTTGACAAAAAATGGTATATTTGGGTTTATATGAAAAAGATAGAACTTAAGGAAAAAACTGATGTTCAAGTTTTAGGTGGATTACTGAAACGACTTGAGATATTGACTGAAGATCCGAAGCTTTTGTTGGAGGATTTGGAGCAATTGAGAGAGTTTGTAGAGAAGCGGATTGTTAAAGTAAGAACAGAAGGGGGTTTGGACTTGAAAAGTGAATAAACACAAAAAGAGCTTTATCGCCGTAGCCGAACTCGAACGACAAAGCTCTTCAGTTTTAGATTATTATCAGGACAGGTGATAATAATCTAAATAGCAGGTTAACATTTTTGGGATAATGATGTCAATAGGCTTTTTGACCTCTGGACTGTGGGCAGTGTGTTGGGCAGGCCGCTGCTCACAGTTTAGGAGTTATTAAGTAATTATTTTTTGCGGTGGAAGAAGTAAATTAGTGGAGTGGTGAGGAGAAGTGCGAACCCAAGGAATTCTAAGAGTTGAGGGAGGTAGATGATGGTGATGTTGTGGTCGCCAGGGGGGATAGTCCAGGAGTTACTCCAAGGTGATTGTGTGGATTTTTGTTTGAGATTATTATTTAGAAGAACCCAGTAGGGGGAGTAGGTTTGAGAGAGGTTGAGAGTGGTGGATTCTGACGGTGAGGTTGAGACGGTGTAGAGGAATTCTGCGGGGTGGGTGGAGGTTTCAATGACAGGTCCCACATCGGAAGAGTGATCGCCAGAAGCGATCCCACTCAAGCGGTCAGAACCGTCCGATGAGAGACCTTCGGGCCCCTGAATCTGGATGTTACGGAGGAAGTTGAGGGGGTAGGGGGAGATGGTGATGGACTTTATTTGGTTGATGGTGGGTTGGTTGCCAATTGATTGATTGAATAGGTGAAGGGTGTATCCGGGTGGCTCGTTTGGATTAGAGATGGTCTGGATGAAGGATTTATTTTCAAAGAGACGTTCATATACGTCGCAACGGTGAGTAGAATGATTTTCTAGACAGATGGTCATGGGTAGCCCTTTTACGTGTTGGTAGTCTATTTGTAAAGAGTAGTTGGTTGTGTGAGGCAGGTGGCGGAGGTCTAGAGAGTCACAGGTGGTGGCGTTTTGGGCAAAATAGGTAATAGAGTCTGGAGTGATAGTTTTGTTGACTGTGCCTTGGCGGAATTGGTTGCAGTTTCTTGCCTCTGGAAGGAGTTGGTTTTGTTCTGGGGTTTGGGTGATGTTGAGGGAAGAATCGGGGTACGACCCTCTTTCAGGGTCGGACCCCTTTGTTGCTGGGATGGGGTTTAGTTGGAAACTGGTGGAGGCGAGGAGGGGGTGGAGGTTGGTGGTGATGTTTTGGTAAGTAATTTCTTGAATGAGGTTACTGTTATTGGCTTCTAGAATTAGATTAAGCTGTTGCTTTTCTTGGGTGAGCGGGGAAAACTGACGAGTAGTAAAGGGAAGTATTTTGGGGGAAAGAGGTTGGGGAGGGGTGGTGGAAAAACCAAGATTGCTGGTGGTGACGTTGGTGTTGGCCGGGGTAGAGGTGGATGAAAAGTAGGTGTATTGAGTGGAGATGAGCCCTGGTGGGGTGAATGATGGTAGTGGTAAAGAAAGGCAGCCAACCACGTCTGTTCCCAGAAGAGAGATGGAGTTTGCGTAGGTGATTTTTTCAATATTGCGGTCTTTTTTGTTGGTGTAGCACTGGTAGGGTACGGCGTCTTTTAAGGCGCTGGTGACGTTGACTGATTGGGTGGGGGAGTTGGTGTAGATGTTGATATTGACCTGGTCTTTGGTGGGAAGATAGACGGTGGTTAAAGGATAAAAAGTG
>JAHITH010000014.1 GCA_018817845.1 Patescibacteria group bacterium | reverse complement strand
TCCAAAGAAAAAGCAAGATTGCGTCTAGATAATAATTGTAGAATCGATTAAGGATTTTTTGGAAAGCTATATCCCAGGAGAGTTGGTTGCCATCTTTGTCCTTAAAACAGATACCGTTTCGCATACCTTGATTGTATCAAAACAAAAAACAAATAAAATCAAATATGGCCAACCTCAATAGTACAATGGTTCGAACCATCGGAATAGGCGTGAAGGTGTTTAAAATGGAATCTCTGTGTCTTTTATCTTTTTTCGCTGGCGTGCTTTTAAGTTCTTCCAATTTGTCATATGCCACAACGGAGAACTATCATATTCTTCTAGAGCCCGTTTGTGTTGCTTCTCCATTTTATTATCTTGATCTATTATTTTTTGTAAAGCATTACGATACCCGTCACCAGCAATCTCTAACCACTCTTTGGTTTTATAAATTGTACTTTTTGATACCTTGAGAGCATCAATAATGTCTTCTATTGAACTATTTTTGAGCAGCATTAAAGCTAACGCCAATCTTTTACCTAATACGATTTTCTCTGTAGAGGTTAAGAAATCATTGAGAAATTGACTGGTGGTGTCGGTGTCATTACTGTGGCAGATGCAGTCTACCAATAATTGTTTTATTTTCTTTTGAACAAATGGATGGGGTGTATATTTAGAAACCTGGGGCATGATATCTAGTATAGCGTAATATTCCGATGGTTCGAACCATCGGAATGCAGAGAGTTGAACCACATTGAGAAAGTGGGTTATAATAGAAAATATGGAAACAAAAAATGGTAGTGAAGGGATTCAAACGAATACTGCTTTCGAAAGAACAGAGGTTGATTCAAACTTGTTGGCTGATGGTGAACAAATATACGTTGAGCTAAACGGAGACCTGGAGGGGTTGGGTCAAAAACTTGAAGATTTAGGAGTAGAGTTCAACGAAACTGTGTTTACATTAATGATGGAGGAGTGTCGGAAGACGCTGAAATGAGACAACACGAAATACGAATGCTGTTTAATGGTATTATGGACGCCGCCAGAAAAGACAATAATCCCGTAATAGCCATGAATGTAAAAGATATGCTTGAAGGAATGTTCGGTTTAGAGGTTGATTCTTGGGAGGAATAATAGGTTAGATTTTTTCTCGTTTTTTGTAGGTGTTTATCTGGGTGATCATGGATTGGTATTTTTTTGCTTTAGAGGAGCAGTAAAAGGCTCGACAGGCTTTTGGTCTGATCTTGTGAATTAAGCAACGGTTATTTTTAAGGTAGATACAGCTGCCGTCTTTTTTCTGCTTTAAGGTGGCGGCACCGCAGGAAACTGCTTTCTTAAAATTTTTAAATGGGGCTAAATTACTGAATTGAGTTTTATACCCGCCAGAGTAATATTCATCTTGAGTGAGATTCACAAGAAACAACCTGCAACAGATACCACACTGGGAACATTTATTTTTCACAACTATTTTTTGAAGATGTTTTTTTGAAGTTTGTTGGCCTCTTTAAGAAAGAAGTTTTGCCAATCTTGATCTTTTACTTTAGTTATTAATCTTGGGTAGTCTTTGACTTTCTTGACTAACTGAAACTGTGAGCCTAATTTGATTGGATCTACGTGCCAGTCGAACTTGGCTTTTGCCTTACTTATTAGATCTTTTATTGAATAGCCAAATTTTTCATGGATCATATATAAATCAATAAAGTCTCTACTGCGTGGATTTTGGTATATTGTAAAAATCTTATTGGTGGCAATGTCTATGGAACTATCTACCATGAAACCTTTTCTGATGATTGGTTTCTCTATTTGTGGAAATGGATAGTAAGTAAATTCTAATTTTAGTGTTTCTTTTGGAAATAATAAATGGAATATGTTTCTGTTAAAACTTGTGTTGAAATCTATATTTTTATACCCTAAGCTCTTTTTTATTGATTTTAAATAAACCAAGATTTGTGAGACTTCGAACTCATTTTCTGAAAAGAAGTCTAGGTCTTCTGAGTACCTGTAAGGGATATAAAACTCTGCCAAGGCCGTACCCCCAGAAAGATAAAAACTATTGGCCAGTTTACTTTTGCCAAAATTGGCTAGAAATTTATTCTGGGTGTCTGATAGGATGGACTTCGTCATTTGCTTGGGGGTAAAAATGTGCTTAAATATTCCTTTTTTTGGGGGTCAATTTTTAAGTATTTAAAGTATTTTTTTAGATCTTGTTTGTTAATTTTTTCTTTTCCTAAACCAAAGTTTATTAGTTGCTCAAGTTTCCAAATTTTAAATTTCTTAGGGTATTTTTTTAAATGCTTTAGATCTACGGACCAGTTGTACATAGGTGTATTTTACCAAATTATGCTATCTGTTTGAGGATTTTGAGAATTTGTTTTGAAGTTTGTTCCCAATTGAATCGCTTGGCGTTTTCTTTGCCTTGGGCTATGATTTCGGCTCGTTTTTCTTGAGGAAGGTTTAAGGCTGTTTCGATAGCGTCTTTGATGCTTGCAACCGAGCGGGGGTCGTTTATGTAAATACCCGAGTCCCCCACCACCTCTGGAAGTGAGCTTGTTTTGGAAACAACAACTGGCACACCAACGGCTTGAGCCTCTACTGGTGGCATACCAAAACCCTCGTACAAACTGGGTAAAACGTAGGCACGGCTTGATTTTATCAATCCAGGTAAGTCTTCGTCTGGTATGTAACCTGCAAATATTACCTTATCTTCTATTTTCAAGTCTTTTACTTGATCATATATTTGCTCATAGAACCAACCTCTTTTACCACCGATTACTAGTTTTAATCTGGGTCGATTAAGTTGAGAGAAAGCTTTTATTAAACGGATTAGATTTTTTCTTGGTTGTAGTGTACCAACGTATAGCAGGTAACTACCACCAATTTTATACTTACGCTTTATTTGGTTTTGCTTGGTTAAAGGTATTTTGCCATGAAATAAATCTTTGTTAAAACCGGGGTAAACTACCTTGATTTTTTCTTCTGGGACTTGGTAAATCTTAACTATTTCATTTTTTGAAAACTTTGATATGGTGAGAACCGTTTTAGCTTTCTTTATTGACAGGGGTGTCCATTTTTGTAATTGACTTAAGTCTGTGTCGGTGAAGTAATCTGTGCCAAATCTTTCAAAAGAGAGATCCATTATGTAAACCACGCTAGGAACACGAGAAAGTAGGGGTGTGTAATGACTGGGGGAAAACAATACGTCAATTTTTGGTTTACCGAACAAAAGTCTTTTGGTAAGACCAGTTAGTACCCAGAATTTTTTAGGGCCAAAAATATCGTAGATAAGATTGTCTGACGGTTCCGGCATGTCTGGTAGTGGACCCTGCTTGCCTAAAGCAATAATGTTATCTAAGGGATCAAGGTGCTTAACCATGTTTGAAAAGGTGGCAAAAGCGATTTGATTTACACCTACGCGTTGGGAAATATTGGCCTCGTTAATGTCTATGCCTATGGTCATAATTTATATGGATTCCGCATCAAGTGCGGAATGACGGAGAGTTAGTATTTTCTTGATAATATTTTTTCATAGAGGTCGTGAGTTTCTTTGGCTGTTTTTTGCCAACTAAATTCTTTAGATCTTTCTAAACCTTTTTCACCTAAAGTTGCTCTATTTTTAATTGCCTTTATTATACCAGTGGCGATGGAGTCTACACTTTTTGGGTCAACTAAAATGCCAGCTTTGCCAACCACCTCTGGCATGCTGGAAACATTTGATGTGACTACCGGAGCACCGCAGGACATGGCTTGAAGTTGGGAAAGAGAAAAGCCTTCGTAAAAGCTGGGTAAGGCATAAACTAGACAGCCCGAGTAAAGAGAAGGAAGATCGGCGTTGGGAATAAAGCCCGGAAAAATTACTCCCTTTTGCTTTTCTAGCTCTTCTCCCCAACCAGAGCGACCACCAATAACAAGTTTGAGGTCTGGGTAAGTTTTCTTTACTAAATTAAAGGCCTTAATTAAACCCGATTGGTTTTTTCTGGGCTCCAGGGTAGAAAGAGAAAAAATGTAGTCTGAATCTAGTTTATATCTCCGTTTAATAGCATTAATAATTGTTGGCGGCTGGGGTGTAAAAAGATTTTCGGCCGCTTCGTATATTACGGTGATTTTGTCTTCTGGAATTTTTAAAACACTAACAAGATCTTTTTTGGTAGATTGGCTGACCGCAATAATGGCTTTAGATTCTTTGGCAATCCAGCTTAAACGTTTTTTATGGGCGTTTCTAATTGACTGGTGGGAAGTATGAGGAAATTTAAAAGGAACCAAATCGTGAACGGTGGTTATTTTGGGAATCGAAGACGGTGGTTCTGTCCAGTCTGAGGTGTGAATTAGATCAACATGTCCAATTAGGCGTTCTACTGGCAATATATGCAAAGAATTCCAAATGAAGTCCATTAGTCTGGGGGGGAACGGGAAAATGACCGATTTGGCCTTAAGTCTTTTGGCGATCCTGATTAACTCCTTTTTGCGCCTAAGTGAGCCACCGAATAAAATAAATTCATCGTTTGGAAATTCATTAATTAAGTTTGAGACTAGATTTAGAGTATAAACAGATACGCCTGTGCCGTAAATACTTTGGGAGATGTCTATGGCTACCTTCATGGTTTGATTTTATATATTTGATAAGAGCTAACTGTGTGTATTTTAGTGTATTGATCAAGAATATGCTGATAAACTGGTTGTGCGAAGCTGGTGACCGGGGTGTTTATGACTACTAAGGCGTTTGGATTATGGTTTAAGGCATCTATTTGTCTTAAAACAAAGTCTGGGTTTGCATAGTACCAAGGCAGGGATGGTAGGTAGTAGTCCCCTGCTGGGGTTTTGTTGGACAATGGGTAAATTAAGTCTGATCCACCAAGAACAAATAGCTGATTTTCTTCTTGAGTCTTAATGAAACTGCTTACTTCTTGTGTTTCGGGGTTTAAATAAAAATTGCCGTAGTTGGCGGTGGTGATTTTTCTGATGGATAAAAATATCAAGAAGATTAACAACAGCTTCTTGTCATCCCGCACTTGATGCGGGATCCATTTGTATAGATTCCCGCCTGCGCGGGAATGACGGAGGGGGAAACGGGAATGACGGAGGGGGAAACGGGAATGACGGAGAGACTTATTTGTTACCCAGAAGAAGAGAGTAAGGGCGATAGCGGGCTGAAGGTGGGTTAGCTCGAATCTTGGCCAGGCTGGTAAAAATAAGGTGAGGATAATTAAAATGGATAAATATTTTTTACCCCTGACTAGCGACACGAGAGCTGGAATGGTAACTAAGCCAACAAGAGCAATTTGTCTTAGGCTTGGTAGTTTTCCGGCTAAGGCAGAGTAATAAGTAGTGTTAAAACTGAAAAATAGATATATGAAATCTGGAAGCAGTTGATGATAAATCAGGTAAGTCAGGGTGAGTAATAAGGGGGTCAAAAAACCAGCTATCAAATACCTTGATAGCTTTAGTTTTTTAAAAATTAGCAGTAACAGCACGGCTGGGGCTAGGGTGGGTCGGGTTAAAATAATTAAGGC
>JAHITH010000013.1 GCA_018817845.1 Patescibacteria group bacterium | reverse complement strand
TTGTTCCAGATCCCTCATCAAAAACAGATTTATACATACTCCAGCTAAACGGCATTACTTCATGTTCAACTCCATCATCAAACTTAACCTTTACCGTAGCCCTATTCAACTTACTCACCACCCCCATCGTCCCGTTTATCCACCGACCCCTATCATCATTATTAAGCATCATTATTCTTGCTCCAACCTTTAGCGTCAACCGCTCATCCGTTGGCAATCTTTTACCATCAAAATCCCCAGACAAATCACCAATATACAACTTTTCATCAGACTTGATCTGCCCCAGTCTCTGCAAATTTATCTTATCAGCCACGTAATTCACCGCCGTTAAAATTACATGATCTTTTATATTTTGCCAACCATGCTCCAACACCTGAAAACTAGACAATTTCAGCTCATTAATTTTATTTTCTCTTACGCTATTTAAAATATCAATAAACTCCTCATCTTCCTGCCTATAAATCTTCTCTAGCTCCATAAACTTAAGTGGTCTAAATAAATCCTGCCCCATTTCAATAATTGCAAGAGCCGAAAAAAAGTAAGGTGTCTCATACGCCATTTTCAAGGCTTCTGCTTCATAATTAGTCACCACTGGCGGTAGTTGATACAAATCTCCCACCATCACCACCTGCACCCCACCAAATACGCTATTATCTCCTCTAACCGTTTGCAAAAAAACATTCACCATATCCAAAAGATCCGCTCTAACCATAGATATTTCATCAATCACCAAAGTCTCCAAAGATTCATATAGCTTCCTGTTTTTAGTTTTACCAGCCAATCTTTTTGCCTGAACCATAGTTGTACTCGGCCTAAATCCAAAAAAGCTATGGATCGTCTCACCTTTAACATTTACCGCCGCTACGCCAGTAGGGGCAATCACAGCAATTTGTTTATCAGTTCTATCCCTAAACAAATCCAATAAGGTAGACTTACCTGTTCCGGCCCTACCCGTTAAAAACATGTGACTATTGGTATTCTCCAAAATATCCAAAACCTCCTCAAACTGCTTGTTTATATCCAACTTCATAACCTATCTAAGTCTACACTACCCACTAAAAAATGGTATAATCCCCGTATACCAACCTGAAAATCAGGTTGTTTTTAATTAAATTATGCCCAAACAAATCAGAAACATAGCCGTCATCGCCCACGTTGACCACGGTAAAACCACCCTAATAGACGCTCTCTTAAAGCAAACCCATGCTTTTAGAGACAACCAGCTAGAAATGGCCACGGAACGTTTACTAGATAGCAACGACCAAGAAAAAGAAAGAGGCATCACCATTACCGCCAAAACATGTTCGATAGAGTACAAAAACGTAAAAATAAACATCATCGACACCCCCGGTCACGCTGACTTTTCCGGGGAAGTAGAAAGAACACTAAGCATGGCCGACGGCGCTCTGTTAATCATCGACGCCCAAGAAGGACCCATGCCCCAAACCAGATTCGTCTTAAAAAAAGCCCTTTCCTTGAATCTAAAAATAATCGTTGTGGTAAATAAAATCGATAAAAAACTAGCTAGAATCGAAAAAACTTTAAGCAAAACAGACGATCTTTTCCTAGAACTTGCCAACAACAACGACCAACTAGAATTCAAAACGCTCTTTGCCGTTGGTAGAACAGGCGCGGTATTTGCCTCTATACCCAAAAACCTAAATCAATCTGGTAACGTTACTCCACTTCTAGACGCAATCATTAACTTCATCCCCTCACCGAATACAAATGTCAACCTTCCTCCTGTTTTGCAAGTCTCTTCAATCGAATACAACTCTCACCTTGGCCAAATTCTAATTGGCAAGTTGCTACAAGGCCAACTAACCACCGGTCAAAAACTTTTTTCTTCTTCTCAACCAGGCAAGTCATTTACCCTAGAACACCTAATGGTTTCCCAAGGTCTATCCAAAAAAGAGGTAGATAAAGCAGAAGCAGGTGACATCGTTTACATTTCTGGCGCCAGTAAAATTCCCATCGGCGCCACCATATCCACCGATCCCAAAACCAAACCATTACCAAATATCGAAATAACCAAGCCAGCTCTACACATGACCATCGGTCCCAACACCAGTCCATTTGCCGGTCAAGAAGGTGGATTGGGAACCAGCCGTCAACTTGAGCAGAGACTAAACAACGAACTAGAATCCAATCTAAGCTTAAAGGTAGACAAACTACAAAGTGGCAAGTTCAAGCTTTCGGGTAGGGGAGAGCTTCACCTGGCCGTTCTTCTGGAGACACTGCGAAGAGAAGGTTTCGAAATGGAGGTGGGTAATCCCCAAGCCATTATAATAGAAGAAAACGGCGTAAAACTTGAACCAGTAGAGGAGCTTTCCTTAATAACCCCCTCAGAATTCGTTGGCGTTATCAACCAAACCTTAGGCAAAAGACACGCAGAACTGGTCAAAATGGATCCAATCTCAGACACGGAAACAGAATTTATCTTTCATCTGCCCACCAGAAACCTCATTGGCCTAAGAAGTCTCTTGCTTACACTTACAAAAGGTACCATTCTGTTTAATTCACATGTTCTAGAATACCAACCACTAGGTAAACCACTTGCTAAATTAAGGTCTGGTACGCTAATCTCATCTACAACTGGCAACATCCTAGCCTACGGCCTGCACGGAGCCCAGGGTAGGGGAGACACTTTTGTGGCCCCAGGTACCAAAGTTTACCAAGGCCAGATAATAGGCCAGAACGCCAGGGGCGAGGATCTAGAGGTAAACGCCTGCAAAGGCAAACAGCTAACCAACATGCGCTCTAAGTCATCCGACGGCATCATTCAACTAGCTCCACCAATTACCCTAAGTTTAGAACAATCCATAGATTTTCTAGAAGAAGACGAACTCCTAGAAATCACCCCCAAATCCCTCCGCCTAAGAAAAAAACTTTTAACCGACGTCGAACGCCGCCGTCACCGCCGCGCCTTCACCCCTTAATTCATCATCCGCACAACCCGCAAATCATCATAAGAATATACACCATTAAAATAATTATAAACTGGTGACAATTTTTCTACCCCCAACTTCTTAAAACCCTTCTTTATTTCATCAAAACCACCCCTTAAAGTTGGTGTCAACAACCTTTCTATTTCACTCTTGTCAATCTGACCCCTAGAAACCAAAGCTTCGACATGCGATACAATTGTCCCATCCTTCAACCCTCTTTCCTTAGCAATTTCCACCACACCCTTACCTTGTTGCCACAACTCCAATGTAAGCATTTGAGTATTTGGTTTTACTACTCTTCTATCCCTATCCATTCTTACTTTTTTAATACTACCGCCAGCCCGAACAATAAAATCATGTATTTTTTCTACCGTAAACTTCATTTGGTTTTTAATCTTCCTAGACTCTCGCCTAAATAAGTTATCCTGTTCCAAAATACTAGGATGAACTCTAAAAGCCTGCGCATTCCAACCCAGTAAATACAGACCCTTAAGCCGTCGTACTCTAGACAAAGCCACATAACCCTGACCGTACTCAAACACCTTGGATAAATCAATCGTCACCCTATCCAAACTTAAACCCTGACTTTTGTGAACCGTAATCGCCCAGGCCAACCGTAAAGGAAACTGGCTGACAGAGGCACGTATTTTCCCGCCCTCCTCTATCATCCAATCCATTGGCTTCACTTGCAACATACATCTTCCCTCTATTTTTACTTGTGGCCAACCCGTTTGCCCATCAAACCCACACACAACCCCCAAGGTTCCATTTACAAATGCCAATTTAGGATTATTTTTAGTAAAGGTTACCACCGCTCCTTTTTTAAGCCTTAAGGTCTTGGGGGACAAACAACCACGCACCAGCGCTTCTACTAAAGGTTTTGCACCAACAGAAGTCATTTCAAACTCTTTAACTTCACCAGCCAACTTAGACAACTTATTTTCATTAAAGCTATCTACATTTCTGTTATGCGAAAATAACCAAGGAGTATCTTTAGGGGCCGTACCAAACTCTATTTTCCGTTTTTCAAGATAATTCAAATGACCTTGCCCAAATTCATTTCGCCTAATAGCAGATAAAATAGACAGATAATCTTCATCATCTTGTCTAAACTGTTCATCTAAATAACAAACTACTGGATCAATCTTTTTCCACACTTCCGCTTCATAAGCAAAAACAGCTGAGGAGAGATTGCCCCCCATCTCACGTTTAACCACCGGAGGTAATTGAAAAAAATCACCCACCAAAACTACCTGCATGCCACCAAAAGGCTCTAGATTTTTCCTCACCGTTCTACACACTAAATCAACCATGCCCAAAGTGTTTGGCGAAAGCATAGATACTTCATCAACAATCAACACCTCTGTTTTTTCTATTCTTTTTCTAATATATGACCTATCTGTAATTTGTTTTAAGGTTCGTTTATCCAACTTATCTTTAATCCCTATCCCACTCCAAGAATGGATCGTCATTCCTCCAATATGAGTAGCCGCAATACCCGTACTAGCCGTAATCGCAGGTTGAATCCCATGACCACGCAACCACTTTATATAGGTATTAACCAAATAAGTTTTACCAGAACCCGCCTCTCCCGTAAGAAAAACGCTTACCCCAGTTTTTAGCAACTTAAAAGCAAAAGATTGATTCACAACTCCAGTATATCTCTATTTGTCAGGGAAAATTCAAAAGATCTCAACAACATATGATTGATAACTTTAAACGGATAACTTCAAGTAGTGCAACTTTTGAAGAGCAAAGTGCCTCGCCTAAGAACCACTTGGTACGCCAAGTGGTTTTGAAAAGCCGTGATGTTTTTACTCTATGTTTTTTAATTTCTTACGAAATTGTTTGAGTTCATTTCGATAAGTATGAACGATACGAGGGGTAATTACCGCACCATGAAACTCAGGAGTCAAACTTTTAACAGCATATCCAAAATCAACATCTTTCCAGTGTTGACAAAACCTTTTTGCAATTTCAACGGGGTTAAAAATCTGTGCATGCGCAAATGCATGTCCACCAAGTGCATCATCAGCACTCATACTTTTTGGCTTATGAGCCATATGAAACTTCATATCACGATCTGAAGCTTTATCAGACAAAACTCTTCCCTCATCTCTAACATCAGTATAAAAAGATGTACCTGGCCTAGCAACCGCTTTGTGAATAATTGCTGGTAAAGCCAAACGACGAACAGTCTCTACCATCTTTGGATAATAATCAACAGCTTGATTGTCCAAACCTCCTATAATAGACCACATAACAGGTACTTTGCATTCTTTCAGTGTTCTAACGTAAGTTTCAAAATTTGCATTTAGACGATTCTTTCCATCAGAACCTTCCATATCTCCTAAAAGGTTTTCTGCTCCAACCAATATTGAAAGACATCTTTCACCCATCTTTTTTAGTAATTCACGATCATCTTGTTCTACGATATCTCCCAAGGTACCTTCACCAGCCCAGTAAAAATTGTACTTTTCAAAAAGAGACATTAAATCTAGTAAGTATTCACGACCATACTGTGGAAGTATGTAAGGCGTTACCAAGTTTTGATCATAAACTACAATAAATGGCCATTTCAACTTCACATGATCTCTAAACATCTTAAGTTGAGCGTCAATTATTCCCAGAGGTTTGACTCTGATTTTTTCGATATGTCTTCCTGTATGACAGAAATCGCAAGAATAATGGCAACCTCTACCCACTTCAATTGGGGCAAAAAGCGAAGTTAACCAATTCGAATCAGTTAAAAGACTAACTGTGGGATCTAACTCCGGATAATCTTCAAGATTATCGCTAAATTTTGGATTTTCGGTCATGTAAACGGGATCAAGGGGGGTTCCAGTTCTAAAATTTTCGAGGATCTCTGAAAAACGTTTTCCTTCCATGTGTCCAAAAGCCTTTGCATACTCACCACTATATAGTTCAGGGGCATAAGTTGGACCGACACCACCAACGATCGTTCTTTCCGGTGGTAATGATCCTGCAAGACTACTAATAAAACCTGAGTTGATGTCCATAGCCGATAGGCAAGATAGAATCCCAGGATTATCCCTAATCGATGTAACTAGTTCTCTTCTCAAGTCAGGATGTTGAATCAGGTCGTTCGCATTGAAAAAGTCAACTTCAAAACCTTCCCGTCTTGCCTGTGAACAAAGGATTGCAGCTCCTAAATGTGACAAACCACCCACGGTCCTGTCACGAAAGATTTTGTCTAAAAGTAAAGGAACAGGTACCCCCACTTCCTCAAGTTCACCAAGATATTTGTGCTGTGTAATGAAAGCTAATCTTGGATTTTCAATACCCTTTTCTGTTTTCATTTATTATCCTCTAATATTAATTGAAAAAAGTATAGCACAAAACATGCTCCTTAACTATTCAAGTAAAAAAGAAATAGCAAACATTTAACTTATGTGATATGTCAGCCTATTTCTTAATTGTGCGCCCGAAGGGACTCGAACCCCCAACCCCTTCGTCCGAAGCGAAGTACTCTATCCAATTGAGCTACGGGCGCATTTGTGAGTCCGGTGGGATTCGAACCCACGACATTCTGCTTAAGAGGCAGACGCTCTAACCAACTGAGCTACGGACTCAAGATATGTGTATTTTACACTTTCTTTAAGACTTCTAATTTCAGTTATGTAATTTATTTATGTATCAACTATAATTACTTTATATGAGCAATTCTTATAATTGGTACTCAGCGCTTATTAAGCCTTCCTGGTCACCTCCAAGCTGGCTTTTTGGACCAGTGTGGACTTTTCTTTATGTTTAAATCGATTTAAACGCAAATAGATACACATCTGGTATCTTATTATGTCTTGCCCTAATTACTTCGTCGACTAACTGATTAATATTAAGTCTTGCTATCCGATTACTCACAGCAGTATTCCATCTAGCATATTCATTAGAAGCAATAGGAATTATCCCCATCATATGACCATTTAATAATTTCTCACCTTTATCTGTAAAATGCACCACCCAGCAGCTATCTGACGTTTTCAAAGCTCTCTTCAGTTGTTCTGTCAGTACTTCTCGATCAAATTGATTAATTTTATATGGTATTACTTCCTGTCCATGTTTCTCCGCCACAAACTTAGCCCCTTGCTTAACTTCTTTAACTGACGGCGAAGAATTAAGTCCATTCTTAAATTCAACATCAGAATAACCATGAGTAAAGGCTGTCGTTATTGGCACACAGCCATGAGTCATATTGATAAAACATGACTCAGTCTGAGACGCCGCACCAACTCTTCTAGCAACATCTCCCCA
>JAHITH010000012.1 GCA_018817845.1 Patescibacteria group bacterium | reverse complement strand
GGGGGAGCAAGGTAGAGAGTTTGACGAAAGAGTTTTAGAAAAAATTAAAGCGGTTAGGAAATTAAGCAAGACGGTTGATATTGTGGTTGACGGAGGTTTGAATGTGGAGAATATAAAAAGGTGTATTGCGGCGGAGTGGGCAGAGGAGATAGAGGAGGATGAGTTGAATAGATCAGTGGCCTTGTTGGACTTTGCTGTTGGAAGCTATTTGTTTGGAGCAGAAAATGTTAAAGAGGAGCTTTTAAGATTGCAACAATTAGAGGAGCATTAAATTCCGTATAGTACTCCTCTGGTTGAACCGATTTTTTTGATTAATTTTTGTTTTCTTAAACAACTTAAATCATAGTGTAGGGTGGATGGAGAAATTTTACTGAACCGTCTTTTTAAAAAGTCGAAACTAATCATTCTATGATCGCGGATTATGCTTAAAATTTCACTTCGTCGGGGGAGTAATGTGTCTTCGATTTTTTCTTCCTTGGTATTTTTTAGTTCCTCTAATGCTTTCTTTGTTTGTGTTACCAATCCTTCTAAAATAAACTCTACAAATTTGGTTAGATTTTTTGAGGTTTTCATTAGTAGGTAGTAATAATCTGCCCGCTCTTTTTCTATAAATTCTTCTAGAGACACCAATCCTCGGAATCCGTACCCTCCTTGTTTTAATATAAACATTGATAATAGCCTGCCAACTCGTCCGTTTCCGTCTTGAAATGGGTGAATTTTTTCGAAAACAAAGTGAATTAAGGCCGCCTTGATAACAGCTTTTTCTTTGGTTTTGTTTATCCATCCGATTAGTTCGTTTATTAGATCTGGTAGTTCGCTAGCTGGTGGGGCAAGATATACTGCCATTCCTGCTTGGTTGAAAATTGCCCCCGGTTCTTGTCTAAAATAACCGTTAGGCCCCAAGTTTTTCATGACTTTTTTATGTAAAGATAAGATTAGTTTACTGGTTAGTTTGCGTGGTCCTTTAGATGAGTAGAGCCAGTGGATGGCTGATAGAATGTTGAATATTTCCTGTTTTTCTCTGTTGCCCGATTGATTTTTTTTGCTGGCAAAGTTTATTTCGTTTAAGCTTAATTTATTACCTTCAATTCTGGCTGAGTAGAGAGAGCTTTTTAGGTAGGATTTACGGCGTAAATTTTCTTCTACGTGTGGTAAGTGGGGTAGTAAGTCTATTACTTGCCGCATGATCTCCAGTTGTTGTAGATATTTTTTGATTCTTGGGTTTTTTTGATAGGTGTAGTTTGTTTGCATTGGTTTTATTTTAGTAGATATTGGAAGATATTGAAAGATGTTGATTAATAGGATTAGTGTATTATTGGTATATGGTAAATGATGTAAGTGAAGTAGGAAATTTTGAAAGGATTAAGGCGGTTAGTTTTTTGGGTTATGCGGATGCGCAAGAGGGTGGTGAGCTTTATGAGTCGGCTAAGGAGACGGCTAGAATGATGGCTGAGCATGGAGTGATAAATGTTAATGGTGGTGGGCCTGGGGTTATGCGGGCGGCGACCGAGGGAGCTCATGAAGGTGGTGGAAAAGCGTATGTGGCCACTTTTTATCCTAAGCATATTGAGACGTTTGAGGGCAAGGACCCGTTGAATAAGGCGGATAAAGAGATTGTGATGAATACGTATCTAGACAGAACATTGAAGCTTTTAGAACTTGGGAATGCTTATGTTATTTTTAATGGGGGAACGGGAACCGTATCAGAGTTTGGTATGGCGTGGGGGTTGGCTAAGCTTTATATTGGTCATCATAAACCGTTGATTTTGTATGGGGAGTTTTGGCATGAGATTTTAGAGTCGTTTGCGGCTAATATGCATATTCGGCCGGAGGCCTTGAGGGTTTATAGAATAGTGAGTACACCGGAGGATGCCTTGAAGGCCCTGTGGCACTATGAGCAAGAACTGAAGAAGGGTATGTATAAACCGGAGTTGAAAAAGAATGGGGTGGATATAGAGACTGCTTTTAGAAATTAGAAAACGTATGAAGATTGAGGAGTTGCAGGATAAGGCGAACGAGATAAGAGAAATAATAATAAAGATGTTGGCGGGGGCAGGGTCGGGGCATTCGGCTGGGGCTTTGGGGTCGGCTGATTTTTGGACGGCTTTGTATTTTGGCGGTGTGATAAATTACCGGTCGGATGAGCCAGAATGGGAGGATCGAGACAGGGTGGTTTTGTCTGCGGGGCATTACTGCCCTGTTTTGTATGCGGTGTTGGCGGAGGCTGGGTTTTTCCTGAAAGAAGAACTTGATAGTTTAAGGAAAATTGATTCAAGATTGCAGGGTCATCCGCATAAATCTTCCACCTCGGAGGTGGAACAATTGCCAGGGGTGGAGAATACAAGTGGGCCGTTGGGTCAGGGAGTGAGTGTGGCAGTGGGAATGGCGATGGCGGCAAAGATGGATAAAAAAGATTGGCGAGTAATTTGTTTTATGGGAGATGGAGAGCAAAATGAAGGACAGGTGTGGGAGGCGTATTTGAATGCGGCTAAGTTTGATTTGGGGAACTTAACCTTGGTAATTGATAGGAATAATATTCAATTGAGTGGACGTACCGAGACGATAATGCCTTTAGAGCCTTTTAAGGCCAAACTTGAGTCGTTTGGATTGAGGGTGATTGAAGTAAATGGACATGATATAGAAGAAATATTGCAAGCCATGAAGATGGCTAGGGTGATGTTGGATAGACCAACGGCGATTATTTTATATACAACCCCCGGTAAAGGAGTAGATTTTATGGAGAATAAGAGCGAGTGGCATGGTAAACCACCAATTGAGCCTGGTGAAGCGGTGGAGGCTTTAGAGGAGATTAATAGCATTAAAACGTATGAGTGATATAAAGATGAAGTCGATGAGGGATGGGTTTGGGGAAGGGTTGAGGGAGGCTGGAAAGAGGAATAAGAATGTGGTGGTGTTGACGGCAGATTTGGCAGAAAGTAGTAGAGCAAATTTGTTTGCCGAGGAGTTTCCAGACAGGTTTTTTGATTTAGGAATAGCGGAACAGAATATGATGGGAGTGGCGGCGGGAATGGCTTTGTCTGGTAAGATTCCGTTTGTGTGTTCTTATGCTGTTTTTTCACCCGGGAGGAATTGGGAGCAGTTGAGGGTGTCGGTGTGTCTTACAGATGTTAATGTAAAGATAGCTGGGGCACACGCTGGATTTAGCGCTAATGCTGATGGGGCTACACACCAGGCGCTGGAGGATATGGCAATTACTAGAGCGTTACCAAACTTAATGGTTTTGGCGCCATGTGATTATGAACAAACAAAAAAGGTGGTGTTGGCTTCTGCTCAGATTAATGGACCGGTGTACATTAGATATCATAAGCAAAAGTTACCGCAGGTAACAACTGCAGATGCGCCGTTTGAGTTAGGTAAGGCACAGGTTTTAAAGGAGGGAAAAGATGTAAGTGTGTTTGCTTGTGGGCCAATGGTTTACAGAAGCCTGATGGTAGCGGAGAAACTGGAAAGCAAGGTAAGTGTAGAGGTTGTAAACATTCATACAATAAAACCAATAGATAAAGAGGTGGTAATTAGGAGCGTTAAGAAAACTGGCAAGGTGGTAACTTGTGAGGAGCACCAAATAACTGGGGGCTTGGGGAGCGCGGTAGCAGAGGTGCTGGGGGAAAGTTGCCCAACACCAATGAAACGGGTGGGGGTAAAAGATGTGTTTGGGGAAAGTGGGGAGTATGAGGAGTTGGTGGAAAAATATGGATTGGGGGAAAAGGATATTGAGGAGGCGATTTTGAAAGTGTGATATATTAATTACTATTAGTATATAAATAGAAAATATGTCAGAATCAAGATTAGAGAATCAACCAGGAGAAGTTAACTTAATAGTGTTGCGGGATGATGAAGGGAAGGTGAGGGCTGTGGGTACGACACAAGAAGAAGCCGAAGCTAGAATGAAAAAACTTGGTGAGACACCGATGGATAGTCAGGATCCGCACAGAACAGCAGATGGACCTAGTCCTGATTGGATTGAAGCTAGAGCTGGGTCGTTGGGGCTGACCTTAGAGCAATACCAAGGTTTGGCTGGACAAGGGGTAGAGGATATTGGTGAGCTGGTAGCAACGTATGGAGTTGAGGGTGCAATAAAAACGATTGAAGCAGGTAAGGATTTGAAAGAAGGAGAGATTGTCCATGAAGAGGTTGGAAAGGCTTTTGGTGAGCGTGGGTCTAATCAGCAAAAAAGGATTGAAATGGCGGTGCATGCTATGAAAAAAGGAGAAAAAATGTTGAAAGATGTGGCAGGTGGCCATATATCTGTGGATTCGGGTGACAGGGGGGTGATGGGCATAAACCCAGAACAGTATGGTGATGAAGGGCTGACAGAAGAAGAGGAAGAAAGATATCAAGAAATGCTTGATGAGAGAAAAAGAGAAGAAGAAGAAAAAGAGAGGAACAAGATTCTCAATAAGGCTAGGTTGGGGATTTTGTAGATTGTGGTAGGATGAAAGGTATGGAGATTGATACAAGTGTGATTGAGAGGAATGGGAAAGTGATGTTGTTGGCGTATGATCAGGGGTTTGAGCATGGGCCGGTGGATTTTAATGAAAAAAATGTTGACCCTGAATATATTGTTAGTTTGGCTGACAGTGGATTTTTTACCGGGGTGATTTTTCAAGAAGGGGTGGCGGCTAAGTATTATGATGTAAAGAAACACAAGACGCCGTTGATTATAAAATTAAATGGAAAGACGAGCTACCAGAAGGGCAGGGATCCGTTGAGCTTGCAACTTTGTACGGTAGAAAAAGCGATTGAGCTTGGAGCTAAAGGAATAGGGTACACGATTTATGTTGGCAGTGAACACGAAGAAGAAATGATGGTAGAGTTTTCTAGAATTGAGGACGAAGCGCACAAAGCCGGTTTGGTGGTGATTGCTTGGATGTATCCTAGAGGAGAAAAGGTAAAGGGAAAAGAAACAGATAAAGAAACGGTGGCCTATGCAGCCAGGTTGGGAATGGAGTTGAATGCTGATTTTGTAAAGGTACCATATACGGGAGATAAGGAAAGTTTTGAGTGGGTGGTAAAATCGGCTGGTAAGACTGGGGTGTTGGCGCAAGGTGGAGGTAAAAAAACTTGGGGTGAATTAGAGGAAGAAGTAAAAGGAATAGTGGGTGCTGGGGCTAAGGGGCTGGCGATTGGTAGAAATGTATGGCAGGCAGAAAAGCCACTGGATGTAGCGGAGAAGTTATCTAAATTGGTGTATGGAAGGAAATAATGGGGAAAATTTAGTAGGGGTGGGGAGTGAGTTTGATGTGGGTAAGGTAGATAAAGAAAAGGTCAGAAAAACTGCAATGGGAATTGGAGAGTTTTATGGTTGCAATGAAGAAGTTGTAAGGCGTGGTTTGTCGGTGGAGGTAGAAGTGGTGTCGGAAGATGATTTTTTGAGAGGGATTAGATTGTTTTTTGAGGATATTGGAGTGATTGCTGAGGAGTTTGAGGAATTGGATGATGAAAAAAAAGCGATACTGGATGCAATGGGTATAGACCCTGAGGTGAAGAAAATAAACAGGAAAAAAAGGATAAAGGAATTGGAAGAGTCTGTGGTGAGATGGGGTGGGTGTGTAGTTAAAACTAAGGATGGGAGAGATAAAATTTTGATTAAAGAAAACTCTGAGACTGACAAAGATGAAATGTTGACACACGAATTGATACATGTAATGATGGGTGAAGACGAAGATGGGGGAATGGGTTTGTCGTCTGAAAGAGGAGAGGGTAAAAGGTTTAACGAGGCGGTAACTCAGTTGCTGGTGTTGAGGATGAGGTATCGAGATTTGTCACAGAGAGAAATGTTTAATCAGATTCGGGACGGGAGGATAGAAACTGGTTATGTGGAAGAGATACATAAATTATTGCTACTTTTGGAAGCAACGACATTATCAGAGAAGCCACTAACAACAAAAGATATGGCGAGTATTTATTTTTCTAATGATTCTTCTAGTATGAAAAGAAATTTATTATTGATGAGAATTTTGAGTAGAATACCTGAAAACATTAGGGAACAGTCTGAGGGGGTTTATGAGAAATATTTAAAATAGAGATGATATGATTTGATTATGGACGAGGATGAAATAAAAACAACACGATATCAATTATCCTAAAAGTCCAATATGTGTGTAACCCGTACAGGTATTTGACAAACTATGGGGTATGTGGTATATTGATTATTACATTAACATTTGTTAATTAAGTACATTTATTTTCTAAAAAAAGGAGAATGAAAATGATAAACCTTTTTAAGCAATTGCTTGTTCGTTGGGGGTTGGCTGTTGGAGTACCTATTTTTGTTGCTAAATATACGTTTTTGTGCGTGTTCAACATAAATGGAGTTACCCCTTCGGTTAGTTTCATTTGGATTTCTACCCTTGTGGTTGACGTTTGGTTATTTGGCTTCCTGGTAGGAATGGTCGCATTGATCATTTCCTGGTTGGGAAGACAAATTTCCATTATGTTGGATTAGTAATTTGGGGGCTAGTAGATGATGATAAACATACTGTTTATTTTTTGTTTACGACGCCCCCCTTTTTTTGTTGATTAGTGTATAGTATGTTTATGGAAGATAAAGATAAAGATAAAAATATTTTGGTGGTGGTTGAAGATGAAAAGTTAAGAAAAGTGGGTGATTTGTTGCGACGGTATGAAGGTGTAATTGGAAAGAAGAAACTTGACTTGTTTTTGTTACCTAAGAAAGATGAACCAGAAGATGGTTGGACCACCAT
>JAHITH010000002.1 GCA_018817845.1 Patescibacteria group bacterium | reverse complement strand
TCTAAGCTTGGCGATATTTTTACCCGTGATTTCCTTTATCCTTTTTGCCATGCTCCCAGCTGGTAAAAAAGTCTTCATTATCACCTCACTTATATTCTCCATTTTCTTATTGGTAATAAAACAAGCCATTTTCTGGTATCATTCATTCTTAGGCAGTCCTTCTGCCAAAAGTTAATAATTTATACATATGGCAGATTTTGATAAATTAGTTGTTTCATTCTTGGTCGACGAAGTTGTTGGTGGTTTTTTTATCTCCGTTCCACCCGGACACGTAGCCTGTGTCTACGACCGTGGCAGGGGAGTTCTAAACAGAGTTTTAAGCCCGGGCCTTCATCTAAAAATTCCTTTTTGGCAAGTAGCCAAGCTTTTTAATGCCCAGATCCTAGAGTACACCATTAGAGAGTCTCTTGACTTAAAAGACAAAGAAGTCTTAGGAGACGAACCAATTCTAACCACCACCAAAGACAATCAAAGCGTTTCTGTAGAAGGTTCCATTCTTTTTAGAATAGATAAGCAAAACGCCCCAGAACTTTGGGAAAACATTGGTGATAACTTTGTCTCTAAAGTAATTAGACCTTACTCTAGATCAAGAATAAGTAACATCTTCACCCAGTTCAACTCAGAGAACCTAATTCAAAGCCGTGGCGAAATAGAGAAACTTCTTAAAAACGAGCTTACCAAACTATTTGAAGACAAAGGTCTAAATGTAGAAGGAGTTTTACTGTCTCGCCTCAAAATGCTCCAAACCAAAGAAAAAGAACAAGTAATTTTCCAAGCACCCGTTCCCCAACAATAGTTTTTCGCTATAATTAAAACCAATGTCCACCTTACCAGATATTTCTATTCTAGAGGTTCGCCCCGCCAAAGATTCAGAAGAGACCGTAGCAAATTTTACCCATTTTCTAGCTTCTCTTAACTCTAGTCTAAAATCATCGTTTCTAGATAGATTTCTGCACCGTCAGCAAACAATCTCTCTAGAACTAGCTTGTCTTAATCAAGCTATCTATTTTATTATCACCTGTCCCAAACATCTTGAATCTCTAGTCAAATCCCAAATCGCCGCCCAGTACCCCACCTCTATTATTACCCTCATGAAAGACTATCTTCCAGCCTGGATGAGTCATGGTCAAATAAGTTTGGGTCAACTGTTCCTTAGCCAGCCTTCATATCTACCTTTAAGTACCGTTACCGACTCCACCCCAGATCATTTAGCCGCCGTTATTGGTGTTTTGTCTCGTTTGTCTACTGGGCAAGCCGCCATTGTTCAGCTTGTTTTTGCTTCGGCCCCCAAGTCTTGGTTAAGAACTGCCCATAGCATCTTAAATCCACCTCCACCTCCACCAGAAACACCAGCCACTCCACCCCACCCTCAAAAAGCCCAGATTGAACTTAAAACCACCCAGTCAGTTTATTTTACAGATGTCCGTCTAATTACCATAGCGGGTAATAAATCAACTAGTCAATCAATCTTAAGTCAACTGGCCGGTTCGTTTGGCGTTTATACCTTGTCAGAAGGTAACTCTCTTGCCCTTAAATCTCCGAATCAAAATTGTGAACCAAAACTAAAAAAAGCCATTCTAAATAGAAACATGAAACTTGCCCCTAAAGGCCAGTACTTAAATATTCTAGAAATTGCCTCTATTTTTCACTTACCAAACAACACCTTGGCCGGTCTTAAAAACATTACCTGGGGCAAGACCCTAAAAGGGGAGGCCCCTCAAGACCTACCCGTTGCAGGTTATTTATCAGACCAAGATAAGGCCAAGATAAACTTTTTTGCCACCACAGAGTTTAAAAACAACGTTAGTGTCTTTGGTATCAAAAAAGGGGATGACCGCCGTCGCCATATGTACATCTTGGGTAAGTCTGGTACCGGTAAAACCACTCTTATTGCCAACATGGCAATCCAAGACATCCAAAGTGGTCACGGTGTAGCCATCATCGATCCTCATGGTGATTTATCAGAAATTCTTTTAGACCATATTCCAGAAGAAAGAATAAACGACGTAGTTTACCTAGACCCCTCAACCAAAGACATCTCCTTTCATTTAAACCCCTTAGTTGTCAAAGACAAACAGCACCAAGAACTAGTTGTTTCAGGTATTCTTTCAATTTTTACCAAAATCTGGGCCAACGTCTGGTCTGCCCGCATGGAATATATCTTGCGAAACACACTACTTACCTTGGTAGAAAAACCAGGAGCAACCCTTCTAGACATCCCCAAACTTTTAACCAATCCCAAGTTTAGAAATGATTATCTAGAATCTGTCAAAGACGAAGTGGTTCACGAGTTTTGGAAAAAGGAATACGATAAATATTCAGAAAGATTCCAGTCAGAGGCCATCTCTCCCATCTTAAACAAGGTCGGCCGTTTCACCACCAGTCGGTTAATAAGAAACATAGTTGGTCACGAACACTCTACCGTAGATGTAGAAAATTTAATGAATCAAGGTAAAATAATTATTCTAAATCTTGCTCAAGGCAAAATAGGGGAAGACAACACCGCTCTTTTAGGAGCCATGTTTATTACCCAAATGCAGATAGCCGCCATGAACAGGGTTCACGTGTCAGAAGATCAAAGACAAGATTTTTTCTTATATGTCGATGAGTTTCAAAACTTCGCTACCGAATCATTTGTAAAGATTCTCTCTGAAGCCAGAAAATTTAGGTTGAATCTAATTCTGGCCAATCAATACACCGCCCAGCTTCCAGAAGAAATCCAGAAAGCTATTTTTGGTAACGCCGGCACGGTGGCTACTTTTGTGGTGGGTGCAGACGACGCCAATCAGCTAATAAACGAGTTAGGTAATCAATATACCCAAGACGACCTAGTCGCCTTGGGTAAATACCAAATAGTTATTAAGTTATCAATTGATGGTCGAATCTCCACTCCCTTCCCTGCCTATACCTTACCTGTTCCGAGTACCGAAAACCAAAACCGTTCCAAGGTTCTTCAAGCTAGCCACGACCAATACTACAAAAAAGTAACAGAAGAAGACTTCATCGCCCCAGGCTCCCAAGGGTCCAAAGGTTCGGAACCTAAAAAACAACCAGTAGTTGGCAAAACCTACCAAGGCACCATCGACAACCTCAAAGACTACGGCGCCTTCGTAGAGTTCCTCCCCGGCATTAAGGGCCTGCTTCACATCTCTAATCTCCCCAAAGGCTATCTTGAAAAAGCCAAAAAAGGCGACGCAATAGAAATAATCCTAAAAAAAATCGACGACCAAGGCCGTTTCGACCTCTCCATGACTGCAAAAACCACTTAATTCCTTCTTACCACTTGATTTCTGCCGATTAACCAGCACAAATCACGCCATTTGTGTTGACAAATCTTCAAAAATCGAGTAAAATCAACAACATGCACATCAATCGTCAAATTAGTCAACAAATTAAAAGAGATATATTAAGTAGCAACAAAGCCGTGATCATTTATGGCCCCAGGCAAGTTGGTAAAACCACTTTGGCCAATAAATTACTTGACGAACTCAATTTAGACGATCTAAGAATTAACGCAGAACAAACCAAGTATCAAGACATCCTCTCCAGCCAAGATGTAAAAAAACTTAAAACCCTAATAGGCGACCATCAACTATTATTCATTGACGAAGCTCGGTCTATACAAAACATAGGTATAAACCTAAAACTAATTCATGACCACATACCACACTTAAAGGTCTTAGTTACAGGTTCATCATCTTTTGATCTAGCTAATAAAGTCAGTGAACCTTTAACCGGTCGATCCTGGAAATACAATCTTTTTCCTATTGCTTACTCTGAACTCTCAAAAATCCATTCTAAATTTGATCTTACAGACCAACTAGAAGAACGATTAATCTTTGGTTCTTATCCTCAAGTCATAACTCTTAATAGTTATGAAAAAAAACAAAGGTATCTACAACAACTTACAGAAGCCTATCTGTTTAAGGATATCTTTAATTTTGCCAACATTAAACATCATTCAAAAATCAAGCAACTTTTAAAATTAATTGCTTTCCAAGTTGGTAGTGAAGTTTCTGTTCATGAGTTAGCTAATAAGCTCAACATTAGTCGTGACGCAGTAAATAACTACCTAAATTTACTAGAAAAGTCCTTTGTAATCTTCAGATTATCTGGTTTTTCCAGAAACCTACGCAAAGAAGTTTCTAAAATGGATAAGATCTTTTTTTACGATCTAGGCGTAAGAAACACAATAATTGACAATTTTAACTTACTTAATTCTCGTCAAGACATAGGTCCACTTTGGGAAAATTTTTTAATTGCAGAACGACTAAAAAAGAACAGCTACGGTCGACACTACTGTAGCTCATATTTTTGGAGGCTGCATTCAGGTGCCGAGATAGACTATCTAGAGGAATATGGGGGTGGGCTACATGGCTATGAATTCAAGTGGTCAAATAAAAAAATTAATGCCCCAAAAAGTTGGCAAGAAACATATCCCAACAGCAAGTTCAAACTAATCAACAGAGATAACTACCTCGACCTTGTTATTTAAAAATCCAACCCACCTCTTGATAAAGCTCTCAAACAATTAATCATTTTTATAATGGAACCAAACCAAAATTCAGATAAACAAGCACTTCAAAGCAAACTCAAACCAATCGATCTCACAGAAGCAGATCTTAGAATCCAAACCGCCAAACCAGTTGAATCTGCAAAGCCTACCGAAATTGGTGCCATCATGTTAACAAAGGACAGACCAGAAACCACTTCAGCACAACACATCACCATTAACTTTTCTTTAGAGAAAGACCCCAGTGAACCAGAGATGGGGCGGGCTACTCAGGCTTTTGAAACTCCAGATCATGGTCCCAAAGATATGCTTTATATTCGACCACGCTTCACCAATGCTTTTGGTGCGCAGGTTCAAATTTCTTCCAAAACCGCTCTTTATAAAGCTCCAGACAGCGGGGAATATAAACCTTTCTTTGACTCCAGTAAAGGTCAAGGATCCGACTATCTGTTTGAGACCAACAGTGAAATCTCTGTCCTAGTTCCCACCACTCACAGTAACTATGTTCGCCTTCGTGTTCTTGCTAGTAAAGGCAATCCTACTATAATTGAACACACAGGCATAGTTACCCCAGACCAGCTCAACCAAAATAAATAAAGAACAACATTATAGAAAAATTAAGGTAAAATAAAACCAACATGGAAAAAATAAATCAACAAGCAACAATCAGAGAAGTACCTCTTGCCAAAGACGGTTCAACAGAAAAGTTTCAAGCAGGTGAATTTAAAATCGCTTTAAGCCCAGAAGCGGCTCAAAACTTCCAGCTTCTTACCGTCACCACACCGGACCAAAAGCAAGTTTCACTATTAGTTTCACCACTAAACGAGCAAGAAAAAGCCAGAGTCATCAACGCCACTAATAGAGCCATACAGTCAAAGCAGACTTTAGATGCTAGCCTTTTACTTGCAGAGCTTACTACTGATATAACCCAACAGGATCAAGAGAGAGTAGAAAAGCCACAAACAGAATCTTGCCAGATCATTGTTGTAGATTATTCAAGCACTAACCCAGTCAGATTACTTAGGCGAGGTGTTAACATGGTCAACCAACTCCAGACCAGGCAAAACGGTGCTTTAGCCAGCTATGCTTCTTTATTGTTGGCAGATAAATCAGTAGGGCCAGACATGAAGAAACGAACTTCTTATGTTTGGTCAGAGCAAACTGGTGCTGGCCCCGAAGTAACTACCGAAATTTTCATAAAAGGTGATGCTTCCTTAGTGCCAGCCCTTACTGGTGGCACCAGTCAAATTACAGATATTGCGTACGAAAGCAACCCACTGCTCACTCCTGTAGATGTTTCCTTAGACAAACCAGCACCAGCCGCTGACAAGCATTTTCTTATGGAAAAAATCATCAGACGAGACCATGCAGGCAAACCAATCCCTGTAGATGAGATAGTCGACACAATTCATAAGAAAATTAAGGATCCAAAGACTGGAGTAGCCTCTCCGATCATAGTCATTAAAAAAGAAAAATAAACTTCTTTTCTGACCCACTTCCAACCTCCCCACTCCTTGAAATAAGCCAATTCACAGATTTCGTACTTGACAAATACAAAAAATCGGGTAAAATGTATTTACCATGAACAAAAAAAGAGATATAGTTGCCCAAATCATCAAAAACTCAACCAAAGATGAAGTTCTTTTGCTTGTTGGTCCGCGTCAAGTTGGCAAAACAACCGCTCTTCATCAAGTAGAAACTCACCTGAAACAAAAAGGCAAAACTACTTACTTTTTGAACCTAGAAGACCCCGATTATCTAAGCCTACTAAAACAATCACCTAAAAACATCTTTCAAATCTTTCCCATTAATCTTGATCAAAAAAACTATCTTTTCATCGACGAAATCCAGTATCTAGACGATCCTTCCAATTTTCTTAAGTACATCTTCGACGAATACAAAGGTAAAATCAAAATCCTTGCTTCTGGCTCATCTGCCTTTTATTTAGACCAAAAATTTAAAGACTCACTAGCCGGCAGAAAAAAACTCTTAAACATTTATACTTTCTCCTTCAAAGAGTTTGTCAAATTTAAACATAGTTCCAAATTAGCAAAAAAAGACTTCACCAAATTAACCTTATCCGAAGTAGACACCATTAAAATTCTTTACCTAGAGTACCTTGTCTGGGGTGGCTACCCCAAAGTGGTTTTAGCCTCTAGTCCAGAAGAAAAAACAGAAGTTTTAAGAGACATTGCTTATTCTTACATTAAAAAAGATGTTTTCGAGGCCAACATTTATCAAGACGAAAATTTCTACAAACTATTCAAAATTTTAGCCAATCAAGTGGGTAATCTAGTCAATAGCTCAGAACTATCCAAAACACTAGGTATCTCCAAAACTGCCATTGATAACTATCTATCAGTTATGCAGAGATCTCTCCATATCAAGCTAGTCCGACCATTTTTCACCAATGTACGTAAAGAATTAACAAAAATGCCCAAGGTTTTCTTTACCGATTTGGGTCTAAGAAATTTTTTTAAAAACGACTTTCATCAGCCATTTGATCGAGACGATAAAGGTCAGTTACTAGAAAACGCGGTCTACCGTCAATTGCTTGACACCTGTGACTCACAGCAAATTAAGTTTTGGCGCAACCTTGCCCAAAAAGAGGTTGATTTCATTGTTGAGGACAAACAGCTTGCCTACGAAGTTAAGGTTAATTCTAGCTCCGCAAGTTTAGCTAAATATCGTGGTTTCACTAGCCAATATCCTAAGTTTGATTTTCAATTCATCTCACTTAATTTACCCCCCAAATCAGCCACCAAAGCCAGAGAACCCTGGCAAATTCAACCCACCTCTTGACAAACCCCTCACCACACCCCTATACTAGCAATCTAGTTATTCAACTGCTTATTATATGTCTAAACAACTTAACGTTAAATCTCTAAACCCCGCCCCCGGCTTTCTTTTAATAGAACCAGCCAAACAAGAACAAAAAACAGCTTCTGGTATTTACTTACCAGACAGCCACGACGAAAAACCCCAGTACGGCACTATTTTGGCCGTAGGGAATCCAATTTTTGATAACGGTAAGGAAATTAAATCGCCCGCCAAAAAAGGTGCCACAGTGGTTTACAAAAAATGGGGTGGTAACGAAGTCCAGATAGGGGACACAGAGTACCAGTTTCTTAAGTTCGAAGACATTCTAGCAGTCGTTAACTAGTCGAACCGTCATTCCCGCGCAGGCGGGAATCTATATTAATTAAACAAACAAAATAATGGCCAAACAAATTACTTTTTCAGATGATGCTCGTCAAAAACTATTAGCAGGTGTAGACAAACTAGCCAAGGCAGTCGTCACCACTTTAGGTCCAAAAGGTAGGAATGTAGCCATAGACAAAAAATGGGGAGCTCCAGCCGTTCTACACGACGGCGTCTCCGTAGCCAAAGAAATCGAACTAGAAGACAAGTTTGAAAACATGGGTGCACAGTTAGTTAAAGAAGCCGCCAGCAAAACCAACGACGTAGCCGGAGACGGCACCACCACCGCAACCTTGCTCGCTCAACAAATTGTTAAAGCAGGCATGAGGCACATCACCGCTGGTGCTAACCCCATGCAAATGAAAAAAGGCATAGATAAAGCTGTAACGGCAGTCGTTGCAGAGCTTAAGAAAATAAAAAAGGATATTAAAGCAGACGAATGGCAGTCGGTAGCCACCATTTCCGCTCAAAATGAAACAGTTGGTAAAAAAATTGCCGAAGCACTTAAGCTTGTTGGCAAAGATGGCGTTATAGAAGTAGAAGAGGGTAGGGGTTTAGAAATGGAAATAGAGCACAAAGAAGGCATGGCCTTTGATAAAGGTTACGCCTCTCCTTACTTTGTTACTGACCCAGCCAAAATGGAAGCTTCTATTGAAAATCCATATATTCTTATCACCGATCAAAAAATTAGCTCCATTAGTGACTTTCTTCCCTTTTTAGAGAATTTTGTTAAAATTTCTAAAAACCTAGTTATAATTGCAGAAGACATAGAAGGTGAGGCTCTAGCCACTCTGGTGGTCAATAAAATGCGTGGCAGTTTTAATATATTAGCCGTAAAAGCCCCAGCTTTTGGTGACAGCCGCAAAGCCATGCTAGAAGATATCGCCATTCTTACTGGCGGTACCGTTATTTCCGAAGACTTAGGCAGAAAATTAGACTCGGTTACGGTAGAAGATCTGGGTCAAGCAGACAGGGTAAGCTCAGACAAAGACAATACTTCCATAATCGGTGGTAAGGGCAATAAAAAAGACATTCAGACTAGAGTAGCTCAAATTAAAAATGAAATAGAGACCACCACCTCAGACTTTGACCAAGAAAAACTCCAAGAAAGACTTGCCAAACTAGCCGGTGGAGTTGCCGTAATCAGCGTTGGTGCCGCTACAGAAGTAGAACTAAACGAGTTAAAAGAAAGAGTCAAAGACGCAGTTGGTGCCACCAAGGCCGCTATAGAAGAAGGCGTTGTAGCCGGCGGTGGAGTGGCTCTTCTAAGAGTAGCCAAGATTCTAGACAAACTAGAAGGTGAAAACACCGACGAAGAAATAGGCATAAAAATCATTAAAGAAAGTTTATCTCAACCCCTGCGTTGGTTGGCCAAAAACTCTGGCGCCGACGACGGTTGGGTATTCAAAAAGGTAGAAGAAAATTCAAACGTAAACTACGGTTTCAACGCTGCCACCCTAGAGTTTGAAGATCTTCTAGAAGCGGGGATTATTGACCCAGTCAAAGTTACCCGTTCAGCTCTTCAAAACGCCGCATCTGTTGCTAGCATGATCTTGACCACAGAGGCCCTAATCACCGATCTGCCAGAAAAAGAAGACGCTTCCCCTGCCGGTAACCCCGGTATGATGGGCATGTAAAAAGCCAGACTAAAAATCAGTCTGTGAATTTGAAAGTAGAAAGGATTTGGTTAAACTCATTTATTGTTGAAGTACTTTTTTCGACCGAATCGCTGTCAGGATAACTCAGTGTAATTGAATAGGTAATATCATTAACCATAAAAACACCGATTGAATTAGATAACGAGTTAGACAAACCAATGGTGTGAGTATTGTTATAACTATTACTCTTTGAATATTGATATAGATTAATTCCATCTAATACAAATCCTTCGCCATCATAAGTTTGCCCTACACCTCCGATTCCATCCATATTTAAATACATTGTAATTACAGAATCATCTTTGGTTAGTTCTATTTTTGTATTGAATACTTTCTCACCTTCTTTTTGCCCTTGTTGCTCATTAACGGTCCAAACCAGTGGGTATTTAAAAGAAATATTGTGTGTAGTGTTGTTATATGTCCTCCAGTTTGCAGTTGGTTCAAATGTTGGTGTAGAAGAGGGCGTCAGCAGTGGGGTTAAATTTTCTGTGGGTGAAGGGGCTACTGAAAATAGTTGTTGTTTTAATTGATAGATCTGGTAGGCAAGAACACCTGTAACTGACAAAAACAAAATAACTAAAAAGACAAACAACCAAGGTATTTTACTTGATGGGGTTGGTTGGGTAAAAGGAATTTGGGTTTCTGGTTGACTAATATTAGGTTGTGGTTTAAAAACTATTTCATTTTCCTGCATATTAACAAAAGTATATCATTTATATTTTATTTGAAACATTCCAACTTATCCACAAAAAAACAACGTTTTCCACACAAAGTAAATAAGCCAAGCACCAATCTAAAATAGATTAAATTTGTTTAAAACT
>JAHITH010000001.1 GCA_018817845.1 Patescibacteria group bacterium | reverse complement strand
TGGTCTTTGGTGGGAAGATAGACGGTGGTTAAAGGATAAAAAGTGGGTTGACTTAGCAACTCGCCCGGTAAGACTAGTTCGAAATATTGGTTATATATTTCTAATATTAAGCTAGATTGGAAAAAAGGAATGTCTAGGTAGATGTAGTTGGGGGTAGAAGGAAGTAATGGGGAGATTTTTAGAAGGATTTGGTTGGGGAGTTTTTTGTAGGAGATTTCTACTGGCACGATGTTCTCTGTTTCGGTGTAGGAGGGGATTATTAAAGGTTTAGTTTGGGTGTTTAATTGGGGAGTTAGTTTGAGAAAGTTATTTACTCGTTCATTTATATTTGATTTATATATCAATATGTTATTATTTATGTTTTTTTCTAGTTTGAAGTTGCTGGAGGCGTTTAGCATGTTGATTAATTCTTCTGTTTTTAGGTCTTGATTTTCTTCTGGGGAGATAACAAATTTATCAATTATTATCCAGTTGATGGCGTATTTATTTATTACGTTTTCAAATTCTTTTTGATTTTCGGAGTAGAGAGCGGCGTTGATTTCTTTGTAGTAGTTTTGGTTTTGTTTTTCCCAGACGTCGAAGGCTCTGTCTAGAATTGGTTGTTTAATGCCGTACCATAAGAAACCGGAACCGCGGTATCCCCAGTTATAGAAACTCCATCCCCAGAAAGTGTATTGGGGGAAGTTGGCGATGCGGGTAGCGGGGTCTTGGTTTTTGAAGAAGTCAAAGGTTTCAAAGTATTCTGGTGGGATTTTTAATCTCATGCTTGATGAAATTAGTTGGCCGGAAAAGGCGGGAGAGGCAAAGATAAAAAGAGAAAGAGTCAGGGTAAAAAGGGTAAAAATATAGGTAAGTTTGGTGTGGAGGAAGGAGAACAGGTCGAGGATAAAGATGCAGCCAATGCTGAAAAATAGAGAGTAAGTGAAGGCTAAAGGAGTGGAAAACTTGGTGAAGGGAGAGCGGAAAAGTTCGCCCAGTAGTGGAATTTTGCTGTTAATTAATAGCCCACCGCCAAGCAAAAAGAAGAGGCAGATAAGGGTGATGGAGATTATGGTTGGGGCAAGGTGGAGTTTTTTTTTGAAGGCGTAGTAGATGCCGGTTAGAATTAAAATAAAGTTAAGATTGCCGATGAGGTTGATGAGTGGATTTTCTAAGTGTTGACGCCAGGGGAGAAGTAGGTAGGTGAATTTATTGTCTAGACCTAGGTCTAGAAAGTTAAAGAGATAACCTTTAAGAAGGGCAAGACTTTTGAGGTTAGCAAACTCTAGATTTCTAAGGTAAGTTTCTGGAGTGGAGATTAGGTTTATTTTTGCTTGTTCGCCTACGTGACCGTTGGTTAAGACAAAAAAGATAACTGGAATTAACCAGTAAGCTTGGGTGATGAGGATGGAAGCGAAGGTGACAAGGACGGTCCTTGTCAGTTTGATGACGGGGAGGAGAGAGAGGATGAGGACGACGAAAAGGGTTTCTACGTAAAATGATGGGGCGGCAAGAAGATAGACGATGATGAGGTGGAGATAATGGCGTTTGTTGGGTTGTTTGATATGGTTAAGGGTAACTAGAAGAAGCCAGGGGAAGAATCCGAAAAAGCTGGTGAAGGTTTCGAAGGGGACAAAGAAGTTTTGGACGGTGGAGAGGTTTAAAAGATAGAAAAGTCCGCCGAGGAGGGCGGCGAAGGTTTTGGTTGAGAGATCGAGGGAAAATTGAAGGTTGCGTTCCTTCAATTTTGAGGTGGAGGATTTGAGGAGGAGATTTTTGATGAAGAAATAAACTCCTAGTGGTCCAATGGTGAGCATGGAAAAGGTCCAGAGATAGCGGAGGTTTTGGGCGGGGATACCTAAGAGATTAAGGGTGTAAAGAATGATCTGGCGGGGCAGGTCGGCGGCGTGAGCCATGCCACCCAGGAGTCCTAATCCTTGGTATTCTTGCCAGACAGCGAAGATGGATCGTTTGATGTTTATGGGGAAGTTGAATTCTGGGTGGAGATTGTCCCATCCGGTTAGCCAGGTGTCTGGTTGGTAGTTTAAGAAAGCTATAATGATGGAAATAGTAATAAGAGTTAGAGGGGGCCATAAACGTGCACCTCCAAGGTGCACGGTGGAGAGGAGTTTTTTACGACGGAATTTTTTGAATGAGAGCTTGCTGGACATGATTTAAGTTTAGCAGAGGTGAGACGGTGTTATAATTAGTTGATGAATGATGAAGATATTGTTGAGGTAGAGCCTAATAAGAAATGGATTGGTAGGTGGTTGAAGGATATGTCTAAGGAGCTTTTGGCGTTGAATCCGGTGCCGGAGGTGAGGTGGGTGGTTGGTGGTAAAAATGATGATCGGAAAACTAGGGTGGTGCCGGGGGAGTTAGCGGTTTCAAAGGAACATAAAGTGCCAGCTGAGATGGTTAAGTTTGCCCGAAAAAGATATGGGGATGACGTGGTGATATATATGAAAGATGGATTTTATTTAATAAAGTTATTTGAGGATGATGGGTCTAAGCAGGGCAGGCCAGTGGGAATTGCTGAGATTGGGGTGCGAGATAAGGATTGGTATGTGCGGGAAAGTAGGGTGGCAAGAAACAGGTGGAAGGAGCTTTATCAAGAATTGTTTGTGGCTCAGTATGGGGGAAAAGCGTTGGATGAGTTTTTGAATAGGGGTTGAGAGTGCACCTTGGAGGTGCACGGTGGTGGGTTTGACATACCAAACATACTATGGTATAAAATATACTATGAAGCAAAAAATGGTGGTGACTAACTTGAGGATGCCTGAGGTGGATTGGTTGCAGATGAAATCGATGGCGGCAGAGAGAGGTATGAGTGTGAATGCGTATGTAAGGGCGGTGATTGATGATTTTTCTAACAAAGACATGTTGGCGGTTAAGGGCAGAATGGATAGAGCTAGGGCACCTATTTGGAAATTGCCTGAGTTAGCTAGAGGAAGTAATAAAGATAAGGGTAAGTATGAGTTGTCTGAGGATGACAAAATAATTTATGGTTTGGATGAGTAAGATTTTCATTGATACTAGTGGTTTTAAGGCTTTGGTGGATGAAAAGGATGATTTTCATGGTAAAGCAGTAAAGTTGTGGGGAAAGTTGTTGAGATTAGATGATGGTTTTGTAGTTTCTAATTATATTCTGGATGAAAGTTTGACCCTGGTAAGGATGAGAAGAGGTTTGGATAAGGTCCTGAAACTACGTGATTTTATAGCGGAGAGTTCGCAAGTAATTAAGATATATAGAGTAAGCATTGAGGATGAAAGAGGTGCCTGGAAGTGGTTTGAGAAAGATTGGAGCAAGTTATCTTTTACTGACTGCGTGAGTTTTGCTTTGATGGAAAGGTTGGGGATAAAGCGGGTGTTTGGGTTTGATAAACACTTTGAACGGGCCGGATTTGAGCTGGTAAAATGATGGGTTTATTCGGCGATTTTACTATTTGATTGAGGTTTTTCTTGTCTGGAAACGGCGGATTGGGCGATGCGAGTAAGGTTGGTGTTGGAGGCGGTTAAAAACTGCTGGCTGGCTTTGAGCTCTTTTTCTAAGATAGCATTTTCTTTTTCTAGAGAGGTTATTTTTTGTTCCAAT
>JAHITH010000099.1 GCA_018817845.1 Patescibacteria group bacterium | reverse complement strand
CGTGTTTGCCGGAAGTTTATCAAGATTCTGCCTTGTTTTTTGATCCTTTAAATGCTACTGATCTTAGTAAAAAAATCTTGTCATTACTTAATAAAAAACAAGAAAGATTAAAGTTTGTTAAAAAAGGCAAGAAACTGTTAGGGCAATTTTCGTGGGAAAAAATGTCTAATCAAACAAAAAGTATTTATTATAAAATTTCAGGTTAACCCAGGTTTGCAATGGAATTGCACCACTTTACAGTAAAATGCGCTAGAGGCGTTGAAGTTTTTTAGGTATATTTGGCGGGAGATGGTGCCGTAGGGGGGTGGGTGTGATTTTTGGAGTTGATAACTCCAAAAAACAATGTAGAATGGAGTTATGTATTCTCGCTTACTTACTCCACCAAAGAATAAAAGTTTCTTTCTTTTTGGTCCCAGAGGAACTGGAAAAACTACTTGGGTGAGGTTGACTTTTCCTAAAGCTATTTACATAGATCTTTTGGAGGCTGAAAATTTTAACAAACTTTTGGCTAATCCCCAGAGGTTGGGGGATTTT
The DNA here is from genome assembly GCA_018817845.1 of Patescibacteria group bacterium. Classification (GTDB taxonomy): domain Bacteria; phylum Patescibacteriota; class Microgenomatia; order UBA1400; family MFAQ01; genus JAHITH01. Next base: position 8,679 of record JAHITH010000099.1, on the reverse strand, counting down.
ATACCCCCTGGATTTACAGGTTTTATTATTATTGATGAGGTGCAGAGAGTGCCGGAGCTTTTGAATGAAGTTCACCGTTTGATAGAAAAAGATAAATTTAAATTTGTTTTAACTGGTTCTAACGCTCGTAAGCTTAGACAGAAAGGATACAACCTGTTGGCTGGAAGAGCTTTAACTTACTATTTTCATCCTCTTACCGCTGTAGAGCTGGGTGGGGACTTTAATCTTAAACAGACCTTGAGATATGGTAGTTTACCTTCTGTTTTTCATGAAGAAAACCCTAAAAAATATTTGCAAAGTTATGTTAAAACTTACTTGGAAGAAGAAGTTTATCAAGAGGGACTGACTCGTAATTTATCTGCTTTTGCTCGATTTTTAGAGACGGCTAGTTTTTCTCAGGGCTCGATTCTTAATGTTTCAGAAGTGGCCAGAGAAGCGTCGATTGAAAGAAAAGTGGTAGAAAATTATTTTTCTATTTTGGAGAATTTGCTAATTGGTTACAAGTTGCCTGTTTTTAGTAGACGATCTAAGCGTCGATTGGTAAGTAAACCTAAGTTCTATTTTTTTGATACAGGAATTTATAATACGCTTAGGCCAATGGGGCCACTGGATAATCCAGAGATGATCGAAGGTGTTGCTTTGGAAAGTCTATTTTTGCAAAATTTACGGGCTATAAATGATAATTTGGAGTTAGATTACAAGCTTTATTATTACCGTACTGCTATGGGTATGGAGGTAGACTTTGTGGCCTACGGGAAAAAAGGAATGTATGCTTTTGAAGTTAAAAGATCTGATAAGTTGTCTGCATCTTCTTTGAAAGGTTTGCGTTATTTTAAGGCAGAATATCCAGAGACTAAGTGCTTTCTTGTTTATGGAGGAAAAAAACGGTTTTGGAGAGATGGAATAGAGATAGTTCCTGTATCTCAGGCTCTTGTTAGTTTGCCCAAAATCTTGAGTTGAAGTTTTCTAGGTATATTTGGCGGGAGATGGTGCCGTAGGGGGGTAGATCTTTATGTTATTGTGTAAATTAGGATCTCAATTCCTAATTTACACGTTTATGATATAATTGCCATATGATTAAAAGAGCTATAGTACCTAGGTTAAAAAAAATAGCCAGAGAGTATGGGGTTGTTTCTGTTACTGGACCAAGACAGTCTGGGAAAACTACTCTGGTAAGGGATATATTTCCACGGCACAGGTATGTAAATTTAGAGTTTCTTGCAGACTTAGAAACAATTAAAGAGGACCCTGCTGGATTTATTGATTCTATAGAAAATGGTGTGATTATTGATGAAATTCAAAGATTTCCTGACTTGCTTTCGTATATTCAGGTGTCTATAGACAGTAAGTATAAGGCTGGTAAATTTATAATAACCGGATCTCAAAACTTATTACTTTCGGAGAAAATAAGTCAAAGTTTGGCAGGTCGTGTTGGAATACTAAAACTATTACCACTTACCATTGATGAGCTCAAAGAGGCTGGGTTGCTTCAACCTACTTATTTGGAAACTATACTAACTGGTTTTTATCCAGGAATTTATGATAAAAAAAGAACTGCAAATATTTACTACTCTAACTACCTTAATACCTATGTTGAACGAGATGTTAGAAATATCAAAAACATAGGTGATCTATCTGCGTTTAATCGTTTTTTGCAGTTGTTGGCTGGTAGGGTTGGACAACTAGTTAATTTAAGTGAGTTGGGTGGGTTGATAGGTGTAAATTATAAAACGATTGATTCGTGGTTATCTGTTTTAGAGGCCAGTTATGTGATATTTAAACTTGAGCCTTACTATAAAAATTTTGGTAAAAGGATAATTAAATCTTCTAAAGTATATTTTACGGATGTGGGATTGGCGGCGTATTTGTTGAGATTGGATTCCGTAAACGAATTAAGAAATCATTTTTCTTTGGGAGGGTTGTTTGAAAATATGATTATTTTGGATATATATAAGCGTAAATTAAATTCACTTAGTACGTCAAAATTTTACTATTTTAGAGATAGTAAGGGAGTTGAGATAGATCTATTAATTGATAAGGGGGGTGAACTTTTACCAATAGAAATAAAAGCAAGCGCTACTTTTAATGGCACGTATATGGAAAACATTAAATATTTTAATGAACTATCTGGTAATAATTCAGGTTATTTAATTTATACTGGTAGAGAAAATAATAGTATTCGCAACTTTAAGATTTTAAATTATAAAGATACAAAATCTATAAAGCTTTAGATATAAATGGTTTGTTTTGTTGGTTGGGATGCGGTGGAGTTTAACAGGGATAGGGGGTTAACTAACAATACTGAGCCAGCGGAGGAGTTTGTTTACAGGCCTGATTTGATGGTTAATGCGCCTGATTCTTTGAAGTTTTCTAGGTATGTGTGGCGGGAGATGGTGCCGTAAGAGGGGGGAGGTTGAACCTCTAACTGGGATGAATTTATCAGATGATGTGTGTTGGGAGAAGAGGTTTTTGAATTTTTGTATTTCTTGATGAGGGATGTTGAATTTTTCAAATGATTGAGCTAGTTTTTTGGGGGTGATCCAGCTTACTTTTTCTATATCTTTGTCGTGTGGTTTAGGTGAGTAGTTTTTTATTTCTGCTTTACGAATAATAATGTTGATTTTTACCCCTTTGAGTGTGGGGTTGGTAGAAAACATGTTTTTGTTGGACAACTTTTGAATATGCAGACCAGTTTCTTCGTAAAGTTCGCGCTTGGCTGCTTGTTTGATACTTTCTTTTTCAATTTTTCCGCCAGGAAGAGCCCACATACCACCAAAGGCTGGGTCTGTTGTTGCCCTTTTGACAGCTAATATTTTGGTTTTATCTGAGTTGAAAATTAAAAGGTTTATAAACTTCATGGGTACAAGTGTTTACAAAACCTTTTTTGCAACTTCCAGAATAGCCAGATCTCGATTTCGAATATATCTGTCGTCGTATCTTTTGGACTTATTGGTCTTTACGAGCTTAATTGCTTCTTCGATTCCATCAATCCAATGAAGGGTGAATTTTTCTTTTTGTTCGGCCTCGTCTAATTCAAGAACCCCCATCTTAACAGTTTTTGCTAAAAAACAATATGATATTTGAAGCATTTTCCACTCTTTTCGTTTTTCAACAAATATTCCTAAGTCTGAAATCTTTTCTGCCTCACAACCAGTTTCTTCTAGCAACTCTCTTACGAAGGCTGTTTCAAGATTTTCGTTTTCTTTCACCCCTCCACCAGGAAGTTTGTAGACATCATATGCCCCAATATGCATAAGGGCAATTTGTTTTTGTTCGTTAAACAATACTGCTCTGATGGCTTGTCTGACATTCCAACCAATAAGGGCGGACTGTTTCGAATTACTGACTGTTTTGTCGTTAACAATATTGATTAGGTTCATATTTTAAATGTCAATCTTAACTATTGAATATTTTAGTGTATGTTTCTGGAGATGTCCACAGGTCACCTCTAGACTAGGGTGTAGAATCAAAGTATGCAAAAATTGAAAGTATTGGAAGTTACAACTGAATTAAAAATAGAGTGATATGAGAAAAGATTTGAGGCCTTATCGTAAGGGGGTGATTGCCATTGTGATTGATGGGGGTGATAATTATTATAGGGGACAGGTAAAGGATCAGTTTTTAGTTAGGTTTACTGGGAATAAAAAGGATATTAGGATTTTGGAGGATGAAATAAGGGACTATAAGTGGGTTTTGTTTGAAGAACTAAAAGATCATTTGCTGTTTCCGAATCAGTATGGTGATGCAGTTGAAGTAATTAAGGAGTTGTTGGGGTAGAGGGAGTGGTTTCAAGATGAGTACTTACTTTGATTTCTTTGATAAAATATAAACTAAAGACCATGAAAGTAAACAAAAAAATATATTTGGAATTTTTGGAAGTTTCAAAACAAACGAGTGTGCCCATTAAAAAAGTGCTTGATATTTTTTGGCACCTGAGCAAAAACGGGTCAATAGAAAATAACGAACTACTTCGAAAAATAGGAGTTTCGAAAAACGCCTTAAACCAGGTAAAAAAAGCTTTATCCTTATACTTAATGCCAACTACCAAAGAAACTAAATTGACAACAGAAGCTATTGAAAAGATGGTTAGTTTCTATCCCACCGATTACATGGTCGAGGAGAATCTTTTGGCAGTTATTGATGGAGATATTTACAAAGAGGCGGTTGAACTACTAGCTGGACACAAAGATAGAAGGTGCAAACCAAGAAGAAAATATGATCAATTTACGGCCACCATTGAAACTACCGCAAGAAGAGTATCGTTGCTCAATTTTTTTGGGGACATAAGAGAAAAAAGGATATTATTTTTAGGAGATGATGATTTCACTTCTATACCAACCGCTAGTTTAAAAATTGCTCAGAATATAACAGTTGTGGATATAGATACCAGGATTTTGAATGAAATTGCAAACATTTCAGAAAAACATGACCTTGATATTGAAAGGTTAAAATATGATGTAAGAGAACCTATTCCGAATATACTAAAGAACCAGTTTGATGTTGTTTTTACCGACCCTCCCTATACACCAAAAGGAATAAAACTTTTTGTTTCCAGAGCCATTGAAATGCTAGATAAAAAAAATAAGACCGCACGGCTTTATGTATGTTATGGAAATAGCGATAGGGCAAAAGAACGATTTTTATTAATTCAAGAAATCCTTACTAATTCAGGTCTTGTAATCAGGTGGGTATTTGACAAATTTAATAGATATTATGAAGCAGAGTCGATAGGGAGTACAAGCTCCTTGTTTGTTACCGAGATCACTCCCAAAACAAAACCATTAATAATTCAAGGAGATTACAATGAACCAATATATACCAATAATTAATCACCATACTGCACATAGATTTGGTCAGTTGTTCTAATCTAACGGAGAAAAATTTCAAAAAAGCACTAGGGTTTGTTTTTAAAAATAAGAAAAACTGTAAAATAATTACAAAAGAATGTAACTTTGAACAAAATAGTTTATAATAATATTTAATCGGCTAGTAGAGCCATTCGTAACCAACCGGAGCATTAAAATCTACTATGAACAGTAATAAAACTATAGTAAAACCAAATACGAAACTTCCCATAAAAGTTTCTACAAAAAACTTAGACCTGCAATTCGCAGTTCGAGCTTTTTTAAAACAAATAGGTGAAGATCCTAATAGAGATGGAATAAAAGATACCCCCAAGAGATTTGAAGAAGCCATTAAGTGCTTGTTAAGTGGATATGACCGTAGTTTTGAGAAGGAAAACAGGTTATTTGAAAATATTTCAAATTATCAAGATATTATCACTCTTAAAAATATCGATTTTTTTTCAATGTGTGAGCATCATCTTCTGCCTTTTTTTGGCTATGCTCATATTGGTTATATTCCAGGAGAAAAGGTTCTTGGAATTAGTAAATTAGCAAGGGCGGTTGACATTTATGCTAGGAGATTACAGGATCAAGAAACCTTGGGTTTTCAAATTGCTGAAACACTTATGAATTACGGCAAGGCAAAAGGTGTTGCAATATTAATTGAAGCAAGACATTTTTGCAATATTGCACGGGGTACTGAAAAAAAGACCTCCATTATGTCCACCTGTGCGTATTATGGAACCTTTAAGGGTAACTCACAATTACAACAAAGTTTCATTGAACTAATCAAGCACAGGGAAAAAATATGAAAAACATTCCTCTTTCAAAGCCCTGGATAGGGAAAGAGGAATTTCAGTCTGTGTTAAATTCCAACAATGTTTGTAGTTTGGGTAAAATTTCAAGAAAACTGGAACGATATTTTGAGCACAGGCTTGGGGTAAAAAGGGCCTTACTTGTTGGTTCTTGCACTCAAGCGCTTGAGATTAGCTTGATGTTTCTTGATCTCAAGGAAGGAGATGAGATTATCTGTCCTAGTTATACTTTTGTATCAACAGTTAGTTCAATCGTTAAAGCAGGTGGTAAACCAGTTTTTGTCGACATAGAACAAAATACTTTAGGATTAGATCCCACTCAAGTTGAAAATGCTATAAATGACAAAACAAGGGCTGTTGTTTTGGTCCATTATGGTGGTATTTCAGCACAGGTACAGAAGATTAAAATTATATGTATTAAACACAAAATCAAGCTGATCGAAGACGCGGCTCAAGCATTTCTTGTCAAGAATGAAGGTCAATATCTTGGAACTTATGGAGAATTTGGTTGTTTCAGTTTTCATCACACAAAAAATATAACCTCTGGAGAAGGTGGTTTACTGGTCATACCTAATGATAATAAGGCGGTTGGTGTCTGCGAGGAAATTAGAAATTTTGGAACAAATAAAGAGTCTTTTTTAAGAGGAAATGTAGATAAATACGAATGGCAAAGACTTGGAGGATCTTATTTTATGACAGATATTCAAGCTGCTTTACTTAAAAGTCAGGTTAATAAATACCCCAGAATACTCGCAGAAAGAAAGAGAGTGTATAAAACTTATTGGCAAAAGTTAAAAAGATTAGAAAAAAAACATGTAAAAATTTCTAAACATCCTCCAAATTCAAACCTTCACCTGTTTTGGCTCATATGTCGATCTAAAAAAGAAAGAGATGGGTTACTGGAGATACTACAAGTGAATGGTGTAAAAGCGTCTTTTCATTTTTTACCCATCCACACTTCTCCTTTTGTAAGAAAGAATCCTGGGAAATTTCGAATTACAGGAGGCTTGCAGACAACAATAGATATCTCAAAGAGAATATTAAGATTACCAATTTTTCCTGAGTTAAAAATTAGTGAAATAAATTTTATTAGTTCGATAATATTGGATTTTTATAAAACATGATTACAGTTTTAATAAGGTGTAGTGATGATTATAGGGTTTTAGATTGCATCCGATCTATAAGAAGAACTTCGCCCAACTCACCCATTGTAGTATCTATGACTCCAAATAAAAAACTGCAAAAGGCCGTATTAAAAATAAAGGTAAATAACTGTGTGGTCCCAAAGCATAACGCTGCTGTAACAAATAACAAAGGACTGGAATTGGTAAAGACTAAAAAAGTAATTGTTACCGATACAGATACTGTTTTTGAGGAAGAAGCAATCGGGCTATTAGATAGGGCACTAGATAAATATGACGTAGTCAAACCAAAATTAGTTTTCTGTTTAAAAACGAAACCTCCATATTTTTCGCCCATAGCAAATTTGAGAACCTTTTTTAATGACAATGAGGGTAAAATGTACATACCAGGCGTATCCTTTAACTTAAAGATAAGAAAAAAGATAGGTGGTTATTTTTTTGATGAAAAGATTCCTTGGGGAGAAGATTCGGACTTCTCTAACAGAGTTAAACAAAACAGACTTAAGACAAAGGTGGTAAAAAAAGCACTTCTTTATCACCCTTCAGTAAATGTGATTCATGATTTAGCAGATGCTTTCCTGATAGGTTTTAAAAAGCAAAATGATAGACCTACAACAAAAAGTAAGGCATTCTTCAAAAGGGTTCAGTTGTTAGAAGAATTATTTAGAAATTATGGTTTACCAACGTTTCTCTATGGTGCAACTTGGTATTTATGTTTTGATGTAGGGAAAGTACTTCAAAGAATTAAACCTTTTCGAAACCAATTAGAATCATTTTTTTGGAAGATTTTATCTAAAGAAAAGAATTAAACTGGATTATTTTTTCAAGAATTCTTTCTGTCCAATTTTCAGCATTAAACTTGGAGGCGTTTTTTATTCCTTTTTGAGAAACCTCCTTTCGTTTCAAAGAGTTTTTGATTAGATCAGACACCCCCTCAGCCACATTTTGAACTAACAAACCCCCTGAGTGAATTTCAGGATAGGCTTCTTTAGAAGGCATCACACAGGCAACTCCTGCAGCTGCTTGCTCAAGCATACTCAATCCAAAACCTTCTTGAGGTGAAACACTAAAACCTATATCAAATTGGGTTAGAAATTTCCAATAATCAATAATCTTACTAGAATTAAAACCAGGCCGAAAAAAGACGTTATTTCTTGTTTGCAGTTTTAGAAGAACTTCTTTAGTTTGTCTTTTGACAGTATTTACATCGGGATTTTTACCCCAACTTTCTTTTCTTCCAACATAAAATTCAACATCTGGATAACGTAATGATAGTTGGTCTACAATAGTCAGGGCTTTACCAATTCCCTTATCAGACCGCCACATGTGATTCCACAGTACTTTTATTGTAGTTCCTCTTCTTGTTGACATTCCAGTTCTTACTTTTTGAATATTATTAAATTCTATTGGAAGATAAGTAATGTGTCCTGTTTGATTCAAAGATTCTCCATAAGTAGACGCAACCAGATCTAACGTGTACTGACTATGAGACAAAATAGTAGTGGTTTTTAATAATGGTATGAAAGCTTTCTGTTTTTCTTTTAAATAACTGCTAGTTTTAAAATTCCAGCCAACTAACTCATCAGGATAGAGAAGATAAGTAAAGACTTTACTAGTAGGAAATTCTTTTGGGTTTATAATAATTGCTTTGTCAAAATATGCAGGAGCAATAAATATAACTTTATAGAGAGAATTGATGTTTTTTCCGTTTAACCAGTTTCCATCTACTGTCCATCCTAGATTTTCTAACTGTTGACGAGCTGTTTTAGTTATTAAACCTTTCCAAGCATTAGCAAAATAAATAGTTTTGTTGTTTCTTACCTTGCCCATTTCGTTCTCATTATATATAAATTGCTGGGGACCGACGGTGTGAATGGG
>JAHITH010000094.1 GCA_018817845.1 Patescibacteria group bacterium | reverse complement strand
TTACAACCATGGTTTAAGATGAGGGTAATAACAAATATTAATAAAAATGAATTTGTTCCTGTTCCAAAAGTAAATGTTGTCTTAGCGGAGCTTAGAAAAAGAAAGCAACCCTTAGTAGAAGAGCAGTTCCGTCAATGGTATAGAGACTTTGTTGTTTACGGATATAATCAATGGCAACCAACAATTTTAGATGCATTTAAAGATGTCTTTACATCAAAACAAAGACATCTGTTGGCAAATAATTTGGAAATCAAAAAAACAAAACCGTCTGATTTAACTATTACTCAATGGTTAAAATTGTTTGAAGTGTTCATGGCCCATACAACTCCCGAAGGGAAAAAAGTAGTCGAAGGATCAGAGTCTAGATTAAGAAAGCAACAAAAAGGGTTAAAAAAATTACACAGAACCAGGTAAAAAGGCTCATTTCCCTCTAGTTACACTCTTAAACTACTCCTCAAACTTAATTTTAAACAAGCCTTCCAAGGTCAGATCCTGCGTAGCTTGCTAGAAGCGCCACTCTCAAGGTTTTAAGATTAAGGAATTTTCTGAATTTATTTTGCTGCTCCCAGGTACTCACCTTGGTTGGGAAAATCTTGGTGGAAATCGGCAGCTAGTTTCTTGGTGAGAGTTACCGGATATAGTTTATCTGGCAGCTTGTTTATATCAACCCAGGAAAACTCGTGATTTTCTTTGTAATCGGGGTCGTCTTTATTTTTTGAGATATCGTAATTATCTAACTCTCCTAATACAAACATTTCAAGGCTGTGTTCTTCTTGATCTGGCTCGATGAACTCTCTTATATATAAAATCTTTTTAAAGGTAAATTGGACACCAAGCTCTTCTTGCATTTCTCTTTCTGCGGCTGATTTTATGGTTTCGTAGTTCTCTACTCTACCACCAGGGTAGAAATAAAAATCTTCATCGGTGACGTATTCTAAAAGTAACTTATCGTCATTAATTATTACTAATCTAACTCTGATTTGATATTTAAATGTCATGGGCTGATTTTACCAGTTTTACGTAAGCTATGGCGTGAGGTAGGTTGCGTAATGGATGTTTTGACTCCGTAAATTTCCTTAAATATCTTGTTGAATTCTTTTTTGTTTGGTTTGGTGGTTTTGATTTGTTTTAATAAATCAAATAATTTTTTCTTGCCGTGTTTTTCTACTAACGTTTTCACCACCCAGCCGGCCTCTGCATAAACCCCTTCTTTTTGCTTATCAAAGGATTTTAAGAAATGTTTATATTTTTTTGGCTGTTCATATTGTTTTAACTGGCCAGAAAGATAAATTGAGATGCCTTCATTTAACCAAACAGGTTTTCGATACCCATCGGTCAAAATGTCGGTAAAACAATGGGCCAGTTCATGTTTAAGTAAAGCAGAGTATCTTTCCTTGGTATATGTATTGTCACTTTCTTTCTTGAAATTTTTTCTGTCTAGAATATACACGCCAGATTGCCTACCACCCCAGCCAACCAGCCATTTTGGAGTTTTTTGATTCCAAATTTTATCTATTTCTTTTCTGTTTTTAACGATAAATACTTTGGGCTGATTCTGTTGCCAGTTCAGCTCAAAAAATTCATCCAGTTCTGCCATGGCTTTTTTGTAAACTTTCTCCAGCCATTTATCCCTGCTTGTTTGTGCACTTATGATCATCTTAAAATAATTATATACTTTAGGTATGGTGAAAAAAGATAAAAGATATAAAGATTCAGGATGATGAGATAAGAAATCATAAATTGCTATTGAAGCAATTGAGGAGCTATGTAAATGACTGGTTTATTTTATTCGATTTTTACATTATTGGCGCAATTCCCTGCACGCTTAAAACCGGCCTTTTTGGCCTCGGCTTCGGTGCAGAACCATTGATCTCCGTTGTCTTTCTGAACAAAAATTTGTTCGTAGGCTGAGCAACCTGGCATGGAGTATATTTTTGTATCTCGTTCTTTTCTTACATTTCCTTTGATTGTACAACCAGGTTTTTCAGGTGTTTTAGAAAGACATTTGGGGCTGTAAATACCCAGATTGTTTTTTTTAGCGTATTCAGAGGCGGCAATCAGGGCTTGTTTTTCTACGTTGTTACCCATGACAACTCTGGCCCAGCCGGTCTTGAGTAGCTGTGTAGTAATTAAACCCTTGGGGGTGTAAACATAACTTATTAATCGTCGGCCCATGTCAACATAAATGACCTTGATATACAGCGGTTTGTTTTTAATAAGTCTCTCCAGTTCTTTTTTGGCTTCATCGGCGCCGCAGAAACCTATTTCGGGGGCGTCCAGGCCAGCCAGTCGGATTCTTTGTCCATTTTTTGTGTCAAAGGTATCCCCATCAATTACTCTGCCTGCTTGATATGTGGGGAGAATAACTTTATGGTTGCCGGATTTTAAGGCCCAAAAAGAAGTGCCGGCAATGATGGTGCCAGCAATGACACCTGCGATTTTTTTCTTGGAAACAGAGGCTTTCTTGGTTTTGGTAGTCTTTTTCTTGTTGGGCATTAAAGATAGTTTACACCAGAAGATTTGTTCAGGGTGGAGTATGGTGTTAGGTTGTTTGTTTTAGCTTTTCTTTTAAATCTGGTGGGAGATTTCTTTCCAACACCTGTTTTTTTAATTCTATTAAGTCATCTTCGTCTAATTTAGAATGGGCTGCACATAGATGAGAGTTGTCATGGCCTGGATTATTAAGCCAGGCAACACAATCCTGGAAATCTTTTGTTTTTAGTACAACAAAGGCCCAAGTCATGCTGTCTGGAACATAGTTTGATTTAAATTCATATCGATCATGTAACTTTTGTAGTTTTTTAGATGCTTGATGATCTAAAATTCTAGCAGCATAAACGATCTTTTTTTCTGGTGAATCGGCTAGGAATACATAATTATCACCTTGGTAATTGAATACATCTCCAAAACTTACCATTGTTGAAGTAGGCATTGCTATAATGAATTAAGTATTTCAAGATCTTTTTCTGAATAGAGACAGTCTGAATCTCTACCAGCCAATGAGTACGGTATTGGATCTCTATAGTTCGTATCTTTCCAGGGAGCCTCTTTATGAGACATTTTTACAATGCTGTTTGTATCTGTATCTTTGAATCTGCGAACAACTTCTTGGAGTGTGTCCATTTCACTTTTAGAAAATAATTTCTTGTCATCATTTGTAAATTTTCGAATTGGAACAATTTTTTGCATCAAGGAATTAGTGGGTTTTTCTATGGCAATGGAATCTGCTATTTCAGAACTCTCTGGATCTGAGGATAATTCATTTACCATATTTAGTATCACGGTCGGGATGGGGCCTTTGTCTAAGTTGTAGTACTGATCCCCCGTTATGGGAGATGCGTATTTTTTTACATGAAGAAAATCCAGAAAGTAAAAAAGTTTCATAAACTTAGTCTTGCCTGCGTGTCTTGGATTTGTATTATTGGCTAAATAAAGCATTACTGCCTTAAGTTTTGTCAAGGGAATTTGCATTTTTTTATTAGTCATAGGTTTAGTATACTCGACAGTTTATATTTATCCCTTTGTTATCTTCTTAAACTGCTCCTCAAATTTAATTTTAAACAAGCCTTCCAGCAAGTCAGAGCTAGCGTAGCCTGCCAGCAAAGCAATTCTAAAGTCCCCACCCATCATGGTAGCGGCTAGCAGTCCTATGACCGTGGCTACACAAATGTTTAAAAAGAACCATTGGTAGTTTATGGCCTCTTCCTTTTTAGTTACTAAAGTTTTAGAAATACCCAATAAACCTCTTAATACTCCCCCAAACAAACCACCTAGTAAAATGCTAATCATGTTTTTGAACAATTGTTAACCTAATAATAGCTTACTACATTTTTGATAATTAATTTCGTGTGAGTGTTAGTTTTATTCTTCACACTGGCTTTTGAGAAGCAAGTAACGAGACCTAAGATCTTTAATGTTTTCGACTTTAGTGTCCATATGGTATTTTTTATAGTCTTCTTCACCTAAATATTCCAGCTTGCTTTCTGTCTCTGCAATACACTCATCCACTCCAGGAAATGGTTTTACATTGCAGGCCTGTTTTATTTCTAACAAGAGATCGTTTGCTTCCCCGCAAATAGCATTTTTGTCTGATTCGTTCTTTATCGTTGTGACTAGTTCATCGTTTTTCTTCAAATCTTCTTGAAGTTCGGCATTTTCTTTTTTTAGCGCTTCTGTTTCGTCCCTTTGTTTTTGTAGTTCTGCCTGAATTTGAGCCATTTCTAGATTCTTAGCCAATTTTTTTTGGGGGAGATAGATTGATACAACATAGTAGATAACAAAGAGACTAATGGCAAACAAGAAAAAAATAATTATGTAAGTTAATTTGTTTCCTTTGCTATTCATAGTTTAAACCTAACATGAGCTCACTACAGTTTATGTATTAATAGTTTTCTCGATCAAGCCTATTAGTTCTTCAAATATAGATGATATAGTTTTTAAATCATCTTCTGGAATTAGCACTCGCTTCGTTTTCACAGGTATCAGCTTATGCCGAAAAAGTTTTTTTAAAAACTTGTTTGATCATTGAGTTGGTGTAAAAAATTTCGTCTTCGGATGTTACGGTTATTTGACTAAGGTGTTGACTATAACGCTTCAGGCTGTTTTTGATATATGAAACTTTATTTTCAGGATCTTGCAGGTCTTTAGGTTGTGTTCGACACAAATGGATGACGAGTTTTGACTTGTATGGATTAATAGAACAAAACACCATTCTGCCTACTTTGTATCCAACATATGATTTGGTTATGTTTTCTTCTATTCTTGAGTCTAGTTGTAATATTTGCTCACTAAGTTTTTCATACAAGCTCATGGAATTTGTCCAATCATTTTTAATTAGGTCGTTTATGGTGTAGGTTTTGATTTCTCTGGCGATATTTTTTGCTTGGGTGTTTGTGGAAATAATGTTGATGCTTTCTGCGTTTTTACTTGATTTCAATTGGTTAAAGGTGATGGTTGAATTGGCATAAAGTTTAAATTCCCAGAGTTCAATTGGCAGGTCATTGAAATTGATGGCTGTTTGTTGATGTTGGGTAAATGAGTTGGCTAAAAATACTACTTTTGATTGAGACCAATCGATATCGTTTTTGGCAAGATGCTTGCCAGTTTTAGTAAAGTATTCCAGGATAAAGTCTGCCTTGTTGTTTAGAAGTATAGAAAGATATGCATAGCCTTGATCGATAACAGAGAAACTTTGATCTCTTTTGTACTCAATTATTACAAAGGCGTTTGTCTCTGGATTGTAGGCTAGTGTGTCAATTCTTAAGTTGTCAATTTGGAACTCACTAGTTACTATTTCGTAACCAAAGATTTCTCCCAAATTATTTTCGACTAGGCTTTGAATATCTCTTTCTTTGTCAATTTTATCTTCTTTGATGATAGAAAGTTTGTTGTTGGTTTTTAAAAAGTGTGGCATATGGGTTTGATTATACCTTTTGTTTATTAACCTATTTTGAGTTCTAGTTTTTCTTTTGTCTGCTCCCAGCTTGGATATTTGGAACTTAAAAGAGAGAAGAATTGCTTGTTGTGCTTGTTGTATTTCATATGGCAAAGTTCGTGGGTGATTACATAATCAATACAATCGGTTGAAGCTTGTATAAGCTTGGGATTAAGGATAATTTGTTTGTTTTTCAAGAAACTTCCCCATCGCTTATTCATTTTTCTAACAACCAATTTTGGAGTAAATTTGTAGTTGAAGTTTTTTAGTACTATTTGATAGCGTTGATTAAACTTTGTTTGTATTTTTTTGTCATACCAACTGTCTAGAATTTTCTTGTTGTATTTTCCGTTACTAGCTTTTTTAATGGTATTTAATTGGAAGGTTCCTTTGGTTAAAGATAGGCTGTTTTTCTTTCTTTTTTTGACAATTAGTTTGTATTGTTTTCCTAAATATAAGAAGCTTTCGCCAGATATATAATCTTTTTTGTAAATAGTTTTTTGGTATTTTTTGAAAAATGCAAGTTGTTTGTTTAACCATGTCCATTTTCTTTTTAAAAATAAATCGATTCTATCTTGATCTGCATTGATAGGAGTTTTTAAAACGATCTTCATGTCTGGTTGAACCGTGAGACTTAGGGTCTTTCGCTCCTGAGGTATAAGGGTATATTGGTAACAATATTGCCCGTAGATAAACTTTTTATTCATTTTTAGAATATTTCGATGTTGTTTTGAGCCAGTTCCATAGTTTTTTCAATTATTTGCTTTACTTCTTTGGTAGATAGGTTTACTTTTTTCTTTCCTTTTACCACATCGTATAAATAATCATCAATTGTGTTTTTCATAACTCTTTTGTTTTCAATGTTCATCTGCCAGTCAATGATACTTTCGTTTTTTAGTATGTTGAATATATCTAGAACTATATCTATTATTTCCTTTTCATTTAATTGATGTTGTTCAAAATACTTTTTTAGGTTTCGATAAAAGATATCCGAGCCGGCTCGCTTTTTGATAGCCAAAGGAATTTTTTGATCTTTTTTTTCTAGTACTTGCTGACTAATCAACTTGGCCTGTTTTAGTGCCTCTATGTCTGCTATTTTTTTCTGACGCATCTGCTCGATTAGTATGCTAATTTTTTTTGAAAACCGGCTGTAGTATTCCGGATCGTTTTTTAACTGTTCTTTTATTGTTCTTTCGGTTTGGGCAGCTATGGCCTCTGCCTTTGATTTGTCTGATCCAAATTCCTCGATGGCTTCATTAAAAACATCCTTGTCTGTAATAGAAATCTGTCTGGTTAATAGTTCAGCCTCTTTGGCTTTGATGTTTTTGTCCATGATTTTTATTAAGGCTTGTTTGTACTGGCTGAAGTCAACTCTCTCTGCGTACCTTAAGGAGGCAGTTTTTCTTAGATTCATGAATTTTTTTAGTTCCATTTGATATATGTCAAGGTGCTTAAACTCATGAACAAAATCTTGTAGAACCATGCATTCACTAAATGTCTTTAAGAATGTGTTTAATGCCTCGTAGAACTCTTTTCTGGTTGGTTCATCCTTAAGTAGCTGTATGAAGGCTTCGTCATCGTTTTTTGTGGTCTTAAAGACGTCGTGAAGGTTGGAGTAATTTGTTTGTAGTTCTTGAATTTTGTCGTCAACATCTATTAATGTCCCCGTTACATCGTCGGTGTCATAGTTGCCAAATAGTTCCATGGCTGATTTGATGTTGTTAGCGTTTTCAGAGTAGTCAATTACAAAACCGGCTGTTTTTGGCAATGTTTTGTTGTCGAATAAACGATTGACCCTAGCGATTGCTTGGAGCAAGTTGTGATCGGTTATTTCTCTGGAGAGATATAGAACTGTGTTTCTGGGTGCGTCAAAGCCGGTTAGGAGCTTATTAACCACTATTAGTAGTTCTACGTCCTTGTCATTGTAGACAAAGCTCTCTATTACTTCTTTTTCGTAAGATAGCAGGCTGGTGTATTTTGCCTTGATGTTTTTTAGGTAGTCCTCTACTTCTTTTTTGTGTTCGTCTTTATCGTCAATTAAGCCGTTTTCATCGGAGATAACTAAAGCTGTTTGGATTTTTCCATTTTGCTCAAAATATTTTTGAAACAGTATGGCTGAGTATTTGCTTGGAGCAACTATTTGTCCCTTAAGGCCTGTGTTTTGAAATTGTTTTAGGTAATGTTTTTCAATATCATAGGCAATTTCAGTAATTCTTTGGGGGTTATCCTTTAGAATTTTGTGTTTGATTTTGTACTGTAGTTCTTTTTGTTGTTTTGGTGTTAAGTCCCCTATTAACCTACTTACTTGCCTGTCTATTTCTTTTTTATCTTGTTCTAGATCTACATATCTTCCCTCATAAATTAGAGGTAATATTATTTTGTCTTTTAAGGCGTCGTCGATGGTGTATTTATCTATGAAACTGCCAAATTTTTGTTGGGACTTTTCTTTTCTGAGCAAGGGTGTGCCGGTGAAAGCCAGGTAACAGGCGTTGGGGATGATTCGATTCATTTCGATGTTAGAGATACCGCTTTGTGTTCGATGGGCTTCGTCGATTAACACAAATATATTTTTGTCTTTATCTACAAAATTGGCTCTTTTTTTACTAGCAGTATGGAATTTATGGATTAGTGTGGTAATAACTCTTAGGTCTTTGTTTTTTATTAACCTTAGTAAGTGTTCTCCGCCCTTGGCTTGAATGACATCTTTTTTTAAACCAGCATTTTCAAACGTGCCTTTGATTTGCCTATCTAAGTCTTTTCTATCTGTAACGATTAATATTCGGGGGTTGGTGATGTTTGGGTTTTCAATTAAAGTTTTGACAAACATGACCATGGTTAGAGACTTGCCAGACCCTTGAGTATGCCAAAAAACACCACCGAGTCGTTTTTGACCGTAGTTTGTGGTTTCGGTTTGTTTAACCCGGTTAAGTATTTTTTTGATACCAAAATATTGTTGGTATCTCATGACTTTTTTAATGCCGGCGTCGTAAAGAATGAAGTTTTTACAGATATCTAGTAGTCGTTCCTTCTTAAACATGCCCATGACAGATTTATCTTGGGGAGTGGGTAGACGATCTAGAATTTGATTGTGTTTGTAGGTCGATCCGTTTAGGTCAGACAAAAGAGTTTGGTAAATATCTTGATTAATCGGTTTTGAGATAGTAGCTTGAACTTGTTGGGTAAATGTTTTGCTAAATGTTTTTCGGTTTTTCCATTCTTGTTCGTCGTTTTCATCTCGCTCTCTCCAGATGGTGTAAAACTTGGTTGGTGTTGCGGTGGTGCCGTATTTTAGCTCTTCTTTGTTGGCTCCTATTAAGAGTTGGGGGTATACAAATAGCTTGGGGCAGTGAGTAGGCTGTTGGTTGCGATTGTGTTGGATTAAGGCCTCTTGGACTTCGACGGATGATTTTTTGTTTTCTATTAAAGCAAATGGAATACCGTTGACGAAGACTGCGATATCTACCCTGATGAGATTTTTTCCTTGAGCTTCGAATTCGACTGTGACGGCAAAGTCGTTGTTTTTGGGGTTGGCAAAGTCAACAAAACGAAAACTTTTGGAGACGTTTTTGCCATCGTGAAATACTTTTATAGTCTTGCCACCGGTAGTGGGCATGATCATGCCATAAACTTTTTTTGAGGTGTCTATTAAGCCTTCTAAGGGTAGATTTTCTAGTTCGTCTATGGCTTGGGCAATATCTTCGTCTCTAAATTTGTATTCTTTTCCTTGGTGTTCGTATTGGTTGATTTTGGATAGGTATTTCTGGGCGGTTTTTTTTAGGATGAACTTGCTTGTGTCTCCTTGGCGCTCTGTCATTACTTCTTTTGCAGGAATATATCTGTAGCCCATGTTAATGAGCATCTCTACAAATGGGAGTTGTGATTGCTTGGTTTCGTCGAAGTTTACTTTGTCTAATTTAGTCATTTTTTGGTACTCTGATTTTGCCAGTAATTAAGTTGTTTAGCAAATATTTTTTTTGATCTTCGTATTTTTCTTTTTGTTTTTCTAGTGTTTCAATCTCCTCATCCGCCGTTGTCATAATCTTGGCAATAGCATGTTGTTCTTCAAGCGAGGGCAATTTGATTTTAATATCTGCCAGCCCTTTATAATCTAAAGATTGCCTTACTGACCCCGTTGAGTTATTTTGTATACTTGCGTGAGCTCGAGCAGTGAATATCCAATATAATAAAAAATCCGATATTAAGAAATCTTTATGAACGTCAAATACAATATACATTGGACTTAACAATCCTAATTTAAAATTATCTAATCTTGCTAAAGAACCTACGTTAATTCTGGAAGGATTAAATGCAAATTGACCACTTCGAACAATTTTGTAATTTGAAAGATCTTTGCTGGCAATAGTTCTTGAGAAATTTTCTCCTGGTAATGTAAATCCTTTTTTGTTAGTAACGCTTAGGACTTGTGATATTTCAAGATTTCTATTTCTACTTGAGACATTTTTTATTATCTCTCCTAATTTAATTTCTTTCCATTTTTCATTAAATCCTGGGAGTCTTTTATTTCCGGTTAGTAACTGTTGCATTAAGCCCTTTTTGATTTTTTTCTTGGTTTCAATTTTCTTCTCAAGTTTTTCCAGATACGAGTCCCATGTTTCCAGTACACTCACGATTCGGTTTTGCTCGGGGAGTGGAGGGGTTGTAATTTCAAATTTGTCAATTTCCTTCCGTGTTATTTGTTGGAGAGCACCTCCACTTTGATATCGCTTAAGTCTTCGTATTGTTGACGAAAGCCTAAGGATATAAAATAGAAATTTATTATTCATACTAGCTTTACTTCTCAACCAAACAAGCTGGGCATTTAAATTTGAATTATTTAATAATTCTGGAACAAGTGCAGTCTTTCCAATTTCACCCCTGTTAACCATTAGAATATCTTTGGCAAGGACTTTTCCCTTCTTAAGATTCTGATGTTTTTCTTTTGAAATATATTTCAAGTTATCTGTTTTAATGTGTCCGTTAACAAAATCAGCTCCGCGAATGAATGGTATTCCTGAATTTATCATTTCATCAGCCCTTGGATATTTAGAGGAATGATTTCCATCACCAATGTTGCAGATTTTATCTAACCTCATTTCTTCCCAACCATTTGGTATTTTTTGTTTATTTTTCATTTTATTTATCAGGAGACTTTAGTTTTTTTTGTTTTTTTGTTTCTTCTAGTTCTTTAGCTTTGATAGCTTGAAGATTTTTATAATCTATTTCCAGTAATCCATTTTGCTCATTAGCATAGTTTGGTGGATTTAAGGATAAATGGAATTCTGTTCCATCATCCAACTCATTAATTAAATTTTGAGTACCTTTGATTAGTTGACTCATTAATTCTGGTTTTGTTTTTGAGCCAGTACCCAAATCATCTATTGCTTTATTAATGCGATTTTGAACATCTAACTGCAACCTGTTTTCTGAGTATTCAACTAAACCTTTTTCGGTTGGTTTATCATCATTTTTTAGACCAGCTTTGTAGTCTAATTCAGCCTTTTTTGACTTGAAATATTCTTGTTTAGTT
>JAHITH010000107.1 GCA_018817845.1 Patescibacteria group bacterium | reverse complement strand
TTGTGTTGTTGGGATAGGGATTGGATATATAAATCTATTTCTGGGGTAAAAAGCACCTGTTTTCTTATAAGCATAGTTACATATTACACATTGTGTATGTTTTTGTCAAGTGTGTAATGGAGTGTTGGAATTTTGTGCTAATATGGTTGGTATGCAAGTTGTGATATTTTTAGTTATTTTATCTTTGCTTATATTAATTCATGAGCTGGGGCATTTTGCGGCCGCCAAGATTTTTGGCATGGAGGTAGAGGAGTTTGGAATAGGGTCTCCGCCCAGAGCCAAAAAATTGTTTAATTGGAAGGGGACCTTGTTCTCATTGAACTGGCTGCCAATTGGTGGTTTTGTGAAGATAAAGGGGGAGGTGATGGATTCCACCTCGGAGGAGTCCGCACTAGGAAGTTCGGCCACCGTCCGAGGAGAAATCCAAAACATGTTTTGGGATAAGCCTATGTGGCAGAGAGCGGTAGTTTTACTGGCTGGGGTGTTTGGGAATTTTGTATTGGGGGTAATTTTGTTTGGGGTGGTGTATTCGGTTATGGGGGTGCCAACACAGACGGGCAAGGTGAGGATAGTGGGGGTGTCTGAGAGTAGTCCGGCGGCAGAAGCAGGAATTGCAGAAGGTGATGTGGTTAAGGGTTTTAAAGAGAGCGGGGATTTGATTAAGATGATAAATGAAAATAAGGGGCAGGAGGTAGTCCTGGTGGTTATGGGCGAAGATGGGGAGCGTAATGTAAGAGTGATACCAAGGGAAAATCCACCAGAGGGGGAAGGATCTTTAGGAGTGTTACTGTCTGATACGGAGCTGGTTAAGTTACCTTGGTGGCAGATGCCGGTTAAGGGTGTTGTTGTAGGTACTAAGGAAGCCTATGCTTGGGGTAGTGAAATAGTTAAGGGCTTGTGGGGCATGGTTGCTGGATTGGCTAATGGCGAAGGTGTGTCTGAGGATGTGGCTGGGCCAGTGGGGATCTATAAGATATCTGCTAAGGTGAATGAGATGGGTTGGTTGGCTAGTTTGCAGTTTATGGGGATTTTATCTATGAACTTGGCGGTTTTGAATATTTTGCCTTTGCCGGCTTTGGATGGAGGCAGGTTGGTGTTTTTGGGGCTAGAGATGATAATTGGCAAGAAGTTAAAGAATAAAATTGAAGGTTGGGTGCATGGAGTAGGGATGGTTTTGCTTTTAGGGTTAATGGTTTTGATAACCATTAGGGATATAATCAAGTTATGATACTTGACAAAAAGTAGGTTGTTCTGGTATAGCGGGGTTATATAAATAAGCAACTATTTGTTTATACGTTACCTCCGTTTACTAAAAACAGAAGGGATGAAATTGGTAAGACGGAAAAAATATATTTTTGGGATTTGGGTGTTAGAAATGCAGTTATTAATGATTTTTCGCCGGTAGAGTTTAGGCGTGATTATGGAAATATTTTTGAAAATTTTGCAATAAATGAACTGCAAAAGGTGAGTAAGTATAATAATCTTAGGTATGATTTTTATTATTGGCGGACGAAGTGGGGAAGCGAAGTTGACCTTATTTTACATAAAGATGAAAAGATAATTGCCTCCGAGATAAAAACTCGTTCTGGGAAAATAACACCTGCTTTTGTTGGTAGATACCCTGAATCGCATACTCAGTTGATTACTATTGAAAACCTTTCTCAGCTTTTACTTTAGAGTTGGTGGTAGAATGGGGGAATGAGTGAAGAGACGTGTTTATTCTGTGAGATTGTGGCGGGGAGGGAGCCGAGTGAGAAGGTGTGGGAGAATGATGAGTTTTTGGCTATAAAAAATAAGTTCCCTAAGGCACCGGTGCATGTGTTGGTTATGCCAAAGGAGCATGTGAGAAAACAGGATAGTTTGGGGACAGGGCTCAGCAGGCTAAAAGCCGGTGCAAAATCGGCAGCGGGACGTGGGGGTGGTAATTTACCAGTGTTTTGGGGTAGAATGATGGCAGCTGTTTTTAGTGTGGTTCATAAGTTGAACTTATCTAAAACTGGCTATAAGCTGGTGAGTAACGGGGCAGGGTACAACCATTTTGAGCATGAACATATTCATGTTTTGGGTGGAAGTAAGAACGAACCAGCAGGACAGACATAGTAATTAAATAAAACTGAAAGCGAGGTGTTTTTATAAATGGCTTTAGTAGCTAAGAAAAAGCAGGGTCAAAGTCAACAACAACTTATAAACGAGTTTAAGCGGATGACCTTTAACGATCCAGGTTTGGAAAAAGTTAAAGAGGTGGCTTTTAGTGGTCATCAGAGTAATTCTAAGAAACGATACGAACAAAAGAAACTTTTGAAGAAGGAGTTTGCTAAGATTAGACGAAGGAATAAGAGATTATCGGGTAGAACTAAGTAAAATGAGCTTAAAAGAGACGATAAAAAAAGATTTGTTTGATGCCCAGAAAGAGGCGGATAGGGGTTTGGTGGCTATTTTAAAGCTTTTGTGGTGTGAAATTGGGTATCTAACGGTAGATAAAAAAGATGGTGATGAGGGTGTTTTGGCAATGTTGAAAAAGGAGTCTAGAAAAAGAAAAGATGCAATTGAGATTTATAAGAAAGCGGGGGATAAACAGAGAGCGGAAGGTGAAGAATATGAGTTAAAGGTGATTTCTGGTTATTTGCCGGAGGAGATGGGTGAGGAGGAGATTAGAAAGGTGGTGGAGGAAGTGGTAAAAGAAACGGGTTTGAGTGGTGGGCAGTTGATAGGAATGGCGATGAAGAAGTTGGGGGGAAGAGCGGATGGAAAATTGGTGGCTAAGGTTGTTGGGGAGTTATGAAAAATGAGTTAAATTTGAAGG
>JAHITH010000011.1 GCA_018817845.1 Patescibacteria group bacterium | reverse complement strand
TACGAATCCTACACCACAAAATCCCTCCTCCCCGAAAAACTTAACCAAAAAAAATACCTTAAATAATTCTAATCAAGCACCGCCCACATATTTTTTTTGTTTTTGTCAAAACGTATCTGAACATTTTTCCACCCCGCCTGGGCCAATAATTTTCCCCAGTACCTCTTACTACCTGCAAAATAAAAACGTTTCAAGCCCGTTTTTCTAAAAGGAATCATTACCCACCGAAGGCTATCCAAACCCGGAAGTATGCGAAACTTCCAAGGCAAGCCCCTCAAGTGTTCCCTCCAGTATTTTTTCCGCCACAAATTCCAAAAAGAAATATACACCACTCCACCGGGTTTCAAGTGCTTTTTCATTTTTTTCAAAACATACAATTGTTCTTTTTTGCTTGGCAAATGATGAATTACAGCCACCGCAAAAACCTTGTCAAATTTTTCTAAATCATTCCATGTATTCTCATTAGTAATATCTCCAACAATAAATTTACAGTTTTTACCCCCATATCTTTCCCTTGCCAATCCAATTAATTTTTTAGAAAAATCAATTCCTGTATAATTATAATTCGGGCCAAACTTTTGCAACAACCTACCTTCACCACAGCCAATGTCTAACACACGATCTTTATTCTCAATACTCTTAGCCCACCTTTCCATTTCGGGCCACAAAGACCTCGTCTTAATATAGTGTTTGCTAATATCGTTATATACTTGCTTCAAGCTATTTTTCATGAAAACTCTAAAAAACATAATTCAAGCTAATTTTACTAAATTAAAGGGGGAAACTCTAAGCAAACTTAAGCGCGCCTGGGCTAAAGAGATTGGCTTTATCCCCAAAAACTCTCAAGTTCTTAAAGTCTACAACCAATTACTTAAGGAAAAAAAGATAAAACCCTCAATTCATTTCAGGTCACTTCTCACTACCAGAAAAACCAGAACTCAGTCTGGCGTAGCCCCCATGGCCGTCATGACCAAACCCTTTGCCTGCCCCGGCCAGTGTATCTACTGCCCTCAAGAAAAAGACATGCCTAAGAGTTATCTATCCGACGAACCAGCCGCCCAAAGAGCTAAAAAAGTAAAATTCAACCCCAAACTACAAATTAAATCTCGTCTTAAACAACTAAAAGCCACCGGACACACCACAGACAAAATAGAGATAATTGTCATCGGTGGCACCTTTTCAGTTTATCCCAAAAATTACAAACTTAAGTTTTTCAAAGCAATTTTTGACACTTTAAATAATCAAACAAGTAAAAATTTACAACAAGCCCAAGAAATCAATGAAACAGCCAAGCACAGAGTCGTTGGTATCAGCATAGAAACCAGACCAGATTGGGTAACAGAAAAAGAAATAAAACTACTAAGAAAACTTGGCGTTACCAAAATTCAGCTGGGTGTTCAGGCCTTTGATGAAAAAATATTAAAAAAAATTAACAGGGGCCATTCCTTAAAACCAGTTGCTCAAGCTACCAAATTATTAAAAAATGCTGGCTTTAAGATTTGTTATCACTTCATGCCCAACCTGCCCAGCTCCACCCCCAAAAAAGATCTTAGTATGGCAAAAATAATGTTCCAAGATCCTCGTTTCAAACCAGACTACTTAAAAGTCTACCCCGTTCAAGTTATTCCCGGCACTAAGCTCCACACCCTTTTTAAAGCAGGCAAATTCAAGACTTATCCAGATGATGTCCTTAAACAAGTATTAAAAAATATTAAAAAAATTACCCCACCATGGATAAGAATAGACAGGTTAGTTAGGGACATATCCAAACAGTGGATTAGCTCCGGAACTTTAAAAACCAACATTCGCCAAATTATTCTTTTAGAACTTGCAAGGGAAAACAAAACCTGTCAGTGCATTCGTTGTCGAGAAATCAAAGATCTCCCTCTTGTCATTCCCGCGCAGGCGGGAATCTATACAATCAAAAAAATTATCATAAATACTCTTGGTGGTCAAGAATATTTTTTAAGTTTTGAAGACAAGGGTAAACTTTACTCACTACTTCGTTTACGCCTTCCAGACAAAAACCAAACAGTTATTTTTAAGGAACTAAAAAACGCCGCCATTATCCGCGAGGTTCATACTTTTGGCTCTGCCCTAGCTCTAAAAGAACACCAGCAGACAAAAACTCAACACCAGGGTTTGGGCAAAAAGCTTGTTAAAAAGGCAGAAAAAATATCCAAAAAAAACGGTTTCAAAAAACTTGCCGTCATCTCCGCCATTGGCACCAAAGAATATTATAAAAAATTAGGTTTTTGTTCAGAGGGTTTATACATGACCAAAGATATATAATTTACTTATCATGAAAAGAAAAGCATTTCCCATAAGAGAGATTATTTTTGGTTTAGAAGACGGTATAGTTTCTACCCTGGGTGTCTTAGTTGGCATAGCAGTTGGTACAAACAACAAACCATTTATAATCCTGTCTGGCCTAGTAATTGTTATTGTAGAAAGCCTTTCCATGGCTGCTGGTACCTATCTTTCTAACAAATCAGAACTAGAACTCCATCTTTCCTCAGACAAAAAACACCCCCTACTTTCTCTCTTTCACCGCCACTCATCCTTACCCATAAAAGAATCTTTCTACATGGGCATCTCTTATATCTTAGGTGGTTTGGTTTCCCTTTCTGGCTTCTTTTTTCTTGACCCCTCAAACGCCATCCTGGCCGCCATACTTTTATCTTCCACCACCCTCTTTATCATGGGTTTTATTAAAGGTAAGTTGGCTCAGATAAACCCTTTAAAGTCTGGTTTAGAGATGGTCTTGGTCTCCGCCTCCGCCTCGTTCATCGGCTATAT
>JAHITH010000010.1 GCA_018817845.1 Patescibacteria group bacterium | reverse complement strand
GCCAAAGCATCTCTTAAGTGCAGGGGGCCATGCTCCTCTCCGTCGTAATTTTTAGGAATATACGGAGTATTTTCATCCTTACCGGGAAACTCAGTAATCGTGTCCATCAATACACTTGCCGGGGTAAACCCTTTAGAAAAAGCCGTAGCATAAACCACCGGTTTTATAGACGACCCCGGTTGCCTCAATCTAGTTACCACATTCACCTCTCCGTCTATATTCGTATCAAAGAAATCCCTTGAACCCACCATAGATAACACATCCCCAGAATTAACATCAATAATTACCGAGGCGCCATTAGAAATCGACAGAGACTTAGCTACCTTATCAATTTCCTCGGCTACAATGTCTTGGGCTCTTTTTTGCAACTCCCAATCCAAGGTAGTAGTAACTTTTAAACCACCTCGTTCCAATATTTGAGCCCCAAACATTTCTTCTAAAATAGCTCGTACCTCCATTACAAAATGCGGCGCCTTGATACTCGTTCCCACTGGCCTAAACTCCACCCCTTCCAAACTTTCTATTAACTCCTTCTCCGTCTCCTCGTCTATGTATCCGTCCTCTCTCATTCTTCTGGCTACCTGCTTGGCTCTATCCAAATAACTCTTAGAGGCATTATAAGGTGAATAAGTGGTCGGGGCCTGTGGTAAACCAGCCAATATCACACTTTCGGCCAAATCAAGATCAGCCACCTCTTTACCAAAGTACATCTCGCTAGCCGCCGCCACTCCCCAAGCCGTTCCTCCATAGGGAGCCTCGTTTAAATACATTTGCAAAATCTCATCCTTCTCAAATCTACTCTCAATTCTTACGGACAACACAAACTCTCTTATCTTTCTACTTACTCTTCTCTCAGTCGTCAAAAGCACATTTTTCACCAACTGCTGGGTCAGGGTAGAACCACCTTGAGCCCTGCCTCTAGTAAAAAATCTACTAAATCCTCTTAACATGCCCATTAAGTCAAAACCTTGATGATTATAAAAATCCTTATCCTCCACCGCTACCGTGGCCTGCTTCAAATACTCCGGAATCTCTTCCAACGGAGTAAACTTTCTGTTCTCATCGGTATAAACATCAAATAATATCTCCTCACCCTCTCTATCCAAGATTACAGAAGAAAAACCAGTCTTTCTTAACACATTCGCAGGGTCAGGCAGTCCTCTTGAGTACCAAAAAAACATACCCACCAACAGCACAACACCAGAAATACTCCCCACCAAAAATATCTTAGCCCAGTTCAAGTTCCACTTATGCATCTTCTATTAGTATAATGAAATTCATGACCAAAAGAAACAAGAAAAAACTTTTACAAACTTTCACCATTCTAGTCGTCATCGCCATGATTTTAAGCATATTTGCCCCACTAGCTTATGTCCTCTAGTCCGGTATCCACGGTTCCCGGCATCGGTCCAGCCTACCAGAAACGCCTTGAAAAGCTAGGAATTTTCACCCCAAAAGACCTACTTTCTCATTTTCCCAGCCGTTTCTTAGATTTTTCCAAAAACACCCCCATCAACCAGCTAAAACCAAAACACCCCGCCAGTTTTACGGCCAAAATCGGCCCCGTCAACACCTTTTACTCTAAATCCGGTAAGCATATTACTCAAAGTGTGGCCACAAACAATACCGGCCAAATAAACCTTCTCTGGTTCAACTCACCCTTTATTAGAACTCTAATTAAACCCAACTCCACCTACGTCATCGCCGGCACACCCAGCTTCTACGCCAACAGACTGGCCATGTTTTCCCCTCAAATCGAACAGTTCACCAATAAAAATAGCCTTAATACTCAAGGTTTCGTTCCTATCTACCCACTTACCAAGGGTGTCTCCAGCAAATGGCTAAGGGGTAAAATTCACCCACTTCTAATCTCTCAAAATCAATCCAAGGATTTCTTTAACATTCACTTTCCACCCAATCTAAAGGCTCAAGACCTAGCCGACCAACATTTATCTTATGCTCAACACCTAAAAATAAATCTAAAAAACCTTAGAGAGTTAGCCAAAAAACCACCAGCTATAAATATACCCATAAATCAAAAACTTCATCAACAGGGCCTAAAAAAACTTCCCTTCACTCTCACCCTGGGACAAAAAAAAGCCCTTATAAACTCCTACCAAGATATAAATTCAACCATTCCCAGTAGACGACTAATCCACGGTGACACCGGCTCAGGCAAAACCGCCGGGCTTATCTTGCTAGCCAACCAGTGCATCAACGCCAATCTTTCCTTTGTTCTCCTGGCTCCTACCCAAATTCTAGCCAAACAACATCAAAACACCTTTAAAAAAATGTCCCTTTTCCCCAAAAATGTCAGCTTGGTTACCGCCCAAACCAAACTAAAACCCACCAACAAACCTCAAATCTACATTGGCACCCACGCCCTTCTTAATCAACTACCCAAAAAACTTAAATGCCCCGTTGCCATTCTGGCTATAGACGAACAACACAAGTTTGGCGTTAAACAAAGGCAAGCCTTACTAGAGCGAAGTCCATCGCCACACATCATAAATCTAAGCGCCACCCCCATTCCCAGAACCATCGCCCTAGGTTTGTTTGGAGAGGTGAAAATAAGTGTAATCAAAGAAAAACCAAGTGGAAGAATACCGGTAAAAACCTGGATTATGGACAAACAAAGACTAAAAAAGGGTAACGACTGGCTAGCCAACCAGCTAAAAAAAGGTAATAAAATCTTCGTGGTCTGTCCCAACATTGAAGCTAAAAGCGCCGCCAACATTAAAGACATCCTGCCACAATATCAAGAAAAATTTGCTAAAAACTATCCCATCTGGTCACTACACAGCAAAACCCCAGCAAACGAGAGAGACAAAATCCTTGCAAGTTTCAAAAAATGTCAAGCTGGCATCCTGGTAGCCACACCTTTAATAGAGGTGGGTATAGACATCCCCAAAGCCAACATCATCGTTATTCACTCGGCCGAAAGGTTTGGTCTGGCTCAATTACACCAACTCCGTGGCCGAGTCGGTAGGGGACAGGGTCAAGCCTATTGCCTGGTAATTCCCAGCCACTCAGAACAAACCGCCACAGACAGACTCCAGCTACTTACCAAACACTCTTCCGGTTTGCAACTTGCCAAACTAGACCTGAAACTCCGCGGGGCAGGGGAGTTGTTTGGCCAAAAACAACACGGCCGCCTCCCCGTCCGCCTAAAACACTTCTGGAACCGCAACCTCTTTCAACAGGCCAAGCAACAAGCCATCGCCCAACTCTCACACCACCTTTCCCACCCCCACAAAACCCTATAACCTTGACATTCCCACATAAATTTAGTATACTTCCACTACCTAATAAATTAGGTAATTTCGTTACACATTAACAAGTTAAACAATCATTTATATAGCCAAAGGAGGCTTAAAATGTCAAAATCATACAATGGATTTGACGCAAAAGAATTTACACTATGGCTTCAAGATTTCCTGGTCGAGGGAAAAACCCAAATGTTTGCCAATGCAAGCGGCGAAACACTACTTATTTTCGAATCATTCGCCAACTGGCGAACCGATGACGAAAAATACCTCAACAATGCCCTGTTTGTCTCACATGATGGCGTCACCTTCCGCCAGATGCAAAGTCTTGGTTACGGAGGAAACAGTATCAAACACGATCGTTCGTACGAAGATCCGGTGTCGCAGAGTAAGTGTGAACTGTCATTCAAGGATGGCGTTTATACCCGCGACGACGGTGAACGCTTTACTGATGTTGATGTTGAGTTTCCTGGAAACGTGGTGTTTGTACCCGTACCTGAAGTCCGTGTACCTGAATACCTGTTCCGGTTTGAAGATGGGCGATATGTGTATGTTGACGCTGTGAAATACGGCTATGCATATGAGCATTTCCGTCTGTTTATTGGCACAGCTGATGATATGCAACAAAAAGATATCACATATGTTGCCCGTTATCGTGATGGAGGAACTACCATAATTCATGTTGATGATGGTGTTCTGTTCACTCCTCCTCCGTTCAACAAAGATGCGAAACCGTTGTGGAGCAATGACAGTTCGGTTAGTGCGAATGATTTCCTTCAATGCAAGGTTCATTCCGCAGAACCACTTGAGCGATTTGATCGTACTGAAAAAGGCACCATTGCCTTAATTCAGACCTTTGTCCTGCACGAATCCAACAAGATTGCCTAACCTTTCTACGTATTAGATATCCCCTTCCCCTCAGAGAAACTTCTGAGGGGATTTTTTATGCCTGAAAATACCAAAAACAACACGCCATGGCGTCACTTTTTTGGTAACCCACTTTCCTGTCATGCTGCACTTGATGCGGGATCCATTTGTATAGATTCCCGCCTACGCGGGAATGACGTAGTGGGGACACGGGAATGACGTGGGGAAGCAAACGGGGACAACGACCGTTTTCACCATCTAATTGCTACTCAAACACATACCTGTTAAAATATCACCCATGGCAGCAACACCTAAAAGAAAACACTCTACCGCCCGTCAGGGCAAAAGAAGATCGGCAATCTCTCTAAAGAAACCAAAACTTATCACTTGTTCTGAGTGTAAAAAACTTAAACGGTCTCATTTTGCTTGTCCAAACTGCTAAAACACAATGAAAACTGCCCAAGACCCCAGACACCTACGCCGAATCAAAACTTTCAAATCTCTCTTTGCCAAAAGTTTCACCCCCCAAGACCATTTCAACGACTTAAGTAAAAAAATAGAGAAACACCAAGAAGAAATAGACGAAATTATTAAAAAATCAGCCACAGAATGGCCCCTAGATCAAATCAATAAAATCGACATTGCTATTCTAAGGCTAGCCATCTACGAACTACTTTACAAAAAAGACACACCCACCAAGGTAATAATAGACGAAGCCATAGAAATTGCCAAAAAATACGGCAGTGACAACTCAGGCAGCTTTATCAACGGCGCCCTGGCCGCCGCCCTAAAACTTACCAACCGTGACAATGAAATTTAACCAACTAGACAAGCTCCAAACAACCATTGGCTATCAATTTAAAAGTATTGACCTGCTAAAAACAGCCCTTACCCATAGGTCAGCTCTAAACGAAACCGGCGTAACTCAAAGCTACGAAAGGCTCGAGTATCTAGGAGACGCCGTTTTAGAAATGCTCATCACCGACTACCTTTTTAATACCTATAAACAAAGCGACGAAGGCTACCTAACCACCGCCAGGTCCGTAATCGTTAGAACCAAATCCCTATCCGCCCTGGCCGTCAAAATAAGTTTACCAGAACACCTATACATGAGTAGGGGAGAAGAAGCCGGCGGAGGCAGGCAAAATCCCTCCATTCTAGAAGACTCAGTCGAAAGTCTAATGGGCGCCATATACCTAGACGGAGACCTACCGACCGTAAAAATATTCTTCGAAAAACACGTCATTCCTCACGCTCAAAAACTACTAAAAAACGGTCAACTAAAAGACTCCAAATCGTTACTTCAAGAAAGGGTTCAATCCCAAGGTCTTAACTCTCCTGCCTACAAAATCACCAAGGAACAAGGTCCGGACCACCAAAAAAAATTCACCATAGCCGTTTTTATTAATCACAAAAAAATATCTCAAGGAAAAGGCAAAAACAAACAAGAGGCAGAACAGATAGCAGCACAACAAGCTTTAAAACTGATATAATCACTCCCATGCTGAAAATCAAACTACAACCAACCGGAAAAAGAAACCAAAGATTATTTAGAATCGTGGTTGCCGAAGACAGGTCCAAATTAACCGGCAAATACATAGATCTTTTGGGCCATTACGACCCCCACCATCCCCAAAACAAAATTACTCTTGATAAAACCCTCTATGACTCTTGGGTCAATAAGGGTGCCCAACCAACGAACACGCTAAGATTATTAATCAATAAAAAAACATTATGAAACAACTAGTAGAATACATAGTTTCCAACTTGGTCAACCATCCAGAAGACGTGGTTATAGAAGAAGAAAAAACGCCTGGAGAAGAAGACTCAAGCAGTATTATTATTAAAGTTAACCCAGAGGACATCGGTAGGGTTATTGGCAGATCCGGCAAGGTAATCAACGCCATTAGGCAAATTGCTAGAATCGCCGCTATTCAAAAAGGCGTTAGGGTAAGAGTAGATCTAAAAGAAGAATCAACAGAAGCACCCGTTGTCGAACCAG
>JAHITH010000093.1 GCA_018817845.1 Patescibacteria group bacterium | reverse complement strand
TTTCATACAGATCATAAATGTCTTTCTCAGGGTCGTGCACAAAAGCGTCTAGCCTAGCGTGATAGCCACCGTCTTCGACCTCATCTTGAAACGACACCGTTGCTTCTGATGAATATTTTTCCTCCATTAAAACTTCTTCTATAAACTGCTGAGCCAGTTTTTCTATCTCGTACCCCTGCTTTATCAAAAATTTTTCGTGCTCGTTTGGCTCTTTCTCTTCTGCTACACCATGCTTTTCTGCCCATAAATGCAGAGGGCAGTCTAAATACATTAAAAAATCCGTCTTGGTCAACATAAGGATATTATAGTATGCTTGTAATAAGTTAATACTCGCCATTGACTTCGGGTAGTATTCGGTGTACAAATAATATATGAGTAAAAAGCCACAATCAATTGCCATTTTTAATCAAAAAAAGATTCGTCGACACTGGGACGAGAAAAAAGAACTGTGGTATTTTTCCATCGTTGATGTAATTGAAATCTTAACTAATTCCAGTATCCCCAAAAGATATTGGAGCGACTTAAAAAGCAATCTAGAAAAAGAAGGTAGTGAAGTGTACGAAAAAATCGTACGGTTCAAAATGGTCGCTGCCGATGGTAAACAAAGAGAAACCGACTGCTTTTCTACCAAAAACTTGTTCCGTGTAATTCAATCCATTCCCAGCAAAAGAGCTGAACCGTTCAAGCTCTGGCTGGCCAAGGTAGGCAAAGAACGTCTTGACGAAATAGAAAATCCAGAACTAGCTCAAGAACGAATGAAAAAACTTTACGAGCAAAAAGGTTATCCCAAAGACTGGATTAATAAACGACTACGGGGCATAGCAATTCGTCAAAACTTGACCGATGAATGGCAAGATCGTGGAATCCAAAGACAAAAGGACTATGCCATTCTAACAGCAGAAATTTCCAAAGCCACTTTTGGCATGACACCAAACGAATACAAAAAATTCAAAAACATTCCGAAAAAATCAAGAGCAAGTTTACGAGATAACATGACTGATTTTGAATTAATTTTTACTATGCTTGGTGAAAAAGTAACCACCGAAATTTCCAAAAAAGAACAACCCAAAAATATGTCAGCAAACAAAAAAGTTTCCAGAAGAGGAGGTGGTGTAGCAGGAAAGGCAAGAAAAGAAACCGAAAAAGAAATTGGCAGAAGCGTAATCTCGAATGATAATTTTTTGAATACCGGTAACCAAGCTAAACAACTAAAATGAAGCTACAAATTACACCCACCAGCTAAACCTGATATATTAGATACTGATATCAAAAATTGCCCATGGCTAAAAAAATCTTTATTTACTCACTACTTTTCATGCTTAGCAGCACAGCTGCTATGGCTATAAACAAAAATCTATCCCTCCAGGATAAAATTAGAGGAGTATCTACCAGCATAAATTTAGAAAATCCAGAAGAATACTCGCTCGTTTTTGCCTCGCTTCCCGCCCAGACATCCCAAGTTCAAGCTTCTGTCAAAACGGCCGATGCTCGTCCGGAAATCATCCGCCAATACCTACAAAAATACGACTCTCCACTAGTACCTCACGCAGACCTTTTAGTTCAGATAGCAGACAAATACGACTTTGACTACCGCTGGATGGTCGCCATTGCCCAACAAGAGTCAAATCTTTGTAAAAAAATCCCCTACGAATCCTACAACTGCTGGGGTTGGGGTATTTACGGCGATAAAGTTACCAGATTCGACAGTTACGAACAAGCCATTACCAAAATTGCCCCTCAATTTAAAAAAATATTTTTAAAAGGTTTACACGATGAAGACCCCCACCAGGTCATGGAGACCTACACTCCACCATCACAAGGCTCTTGGGCTAGAGGAGTTATGCAGTTTTTCAACGAATTAGAGTAAAATAGGTCTACCCGCCCGTGGTGGGTCAAATGCCGGGGTGGCGGAACTGGTAGACGCGCTGGATTTAGGATCCAGTGGAAGCAATTCTGTGAGGGTTCAACTCCCTCTCCCGGCACCCAGTTGCGACTTGTCGGGCGGCACCGCAGTGCCGACCACGGATTTTGCTGGATACGGCGGAGCTTTCGTTCTTGTAAAAACAGGTTCAATCCTGTTTTTCTCAAGAATCTTCGTTTCTCTTCTGGTTTGGTGTCTGACTTCAAGATTTGGTTGGCTGAATGGGATAAAAGTATCCATTCACGGAAAGGTTCAATCCAAGCATTGGGTTTAGTGATAAGTTGAGTTAGTTTGTCTTCTAAACTCTGTTTCTGGGATACTAACTCATTCTTCTTGGATAGATAAATTTCTTGGGGTATTACTCCGTCAACAAAAGCGTTTAGGATACGGTCTTGCTTAGGTTTTAACTCCTCTAGCTTTTGTTTGATGGGTTGTGTTAGTTGGTTGGTGTCTTTGGCTACTTGGTTTTCTTCCATAGCTAACCTGTCAAGAAATTTATCTTTCCATCCTTTGGGTAAAGCCAACTCTTGGATTGTCTGGTTGATCTGGGGCAAGAGCTGGTCTTGGTTGATGGGGACGTTGTGGCAGACTTTGGTTTTATGTTTCTTGGTGCAACGGTAGTAAACATACTTTGCGGTTCTACCTGTAGTTTTGTAGTGTTTAACCTGTTGCTCAGCGGTGATCATCATGCCACAATCGCCACATCTGATTAAACCTGTGAATGGATGGTTGTAACCCTCCTTAGGTTGCTGGTGTCCTCTGGCCCTGACTACTTTTTGCACCTTGTCAAACAAACTCTTGCTAATCAAAGGCGTGTGGGCGCCTTTGTAAAGCTCGCTCTTAAACAAGAAAGAGCCATAATAAAAAGGGTCAGTTAAGATAAACTTTATCCTGTCTACCTTAAACTGCTTGCCACTTCGAGTCTTAATATTATTGTCAAACAGTAGCCTGACTCCTTGAATCATAGTCAAGTTACCTTTAGAGTAAGTAGAAAACAGCCTTTTTATTACTTTTGCAGTTTTCTTGTTTACTACAATAGTCTTAGTTAACCTATCATTCTGGTAACCAACTGGAGCCAAGCCAGGTCTTTGACCCATATTAACTTTGGCTCTTAAACCTCTTTTGGTATTTTCACTCAAGGAGTCAACATAATACTTTGATTGGCTAAAAGCCATAGAGAGCATAAACTTGCCTTGTGGCGTATCTTCAAACCAAAAGGATGGAAACTTTAAATCAAGCAACTTACCTGTGTCTAACAGGTGCATAATCTGGCCAGCGTCAACTGCGTTTCTGGCTAATCTGTCAGGGTGCCAAGCAATAATTCCATCAGCCACTCCAGAAGAAACAAGGTCAAGAAGTTTGTTGAATACTTTCCGGCCTGGCTTTTTAGCCGTCTTACTTTCAAGAGATACCAAGAAGAGAGGTTAAAACAAGCTCAAAAGGAGGAAATAGAGAAAACAAAAGAAGACAAACAAACAACCTGTTAGTTTACCTGTTTCTAAATCATTGGAGTTAAGCAGAGCCCACCTCCAGCCCCTCGCCCTCCAAGGCTCGGGGCCCGCCATGTCGCCGAGTAGTCGCAACCATGGTAAAATCTAACTTACTTAACAATTATGCTTGAACCAAGTTCGAGCCATTTCGTAAACACGCACTTTTCTGCTAAAATCAAAAATATGGACATCAAACACCTAAATACTAAGGATAATACCGCTCAGGTCTTACTTACCATTACAGCAAAGGAAATCTCTACTGCTCAGGATAAAGCTTTAGAAAAGCTTAAAAAAAACCTATCGGTAAAGGGTTTTAGAAAAGGTAGTATTCCACCAGCCATAGCCAAAAAAGAAATAGGAGAAGAAAAACTAAAACAAGAAGCGGTTAATTTGTGCCTAGAATCAGGCGTACTTCAATTAATTAAAGAGAAGAAGTTTAACCTTATTGGTATTCCACAACTAGACAAAGCCAACGTAAGCAAAAAAACTGCTTGGGAATTTACTCTTAGTTTACCTCTAAACCCAGAAATCAAACTAGAAGGATACAAAAAAACCATTAAGGTAATATTGGAAAAAACAAAGGATAAAACTAGGGAACAAAAACTATCTGCCATCGTAGACACTTTAATTAAAAAAACCAATTTTGTTGTACCAAGTATATTAATCGAACGGGAGGTAGACAACAGTCTATCAAGGCTGGTTCAACAAACTGAATCATTAAATCTAGACATAAAAACCTATCTCAAATCAGTCGGCAAAACCGCAGAACAAATTAAACAAGAGTATTTCCAAAAAGCCGAAAACGCCATTAAAATAGATCTTATCTTATCTCAAATCGCCCAAGACCTTAAGGTAAATGTTACCGAAAAAGAAATTGAATCATTTGCCAAGACCGGCAATATACCTGCAGAACGAAAACCGTCACTTGCTCCAATTATCATTCGCAGAAAAACACTTGACCTTCTCCTAGCCTTATAATATAATACAGTTCATGAATCCAGGAATATCACAAAACACCAATAATTCATCCTCACCCAAGCTCACCAACTTTATAGAGGCCCTAAAACAAAGACAGCAATCCCGTGGCTCTCTTGCCTCTCCAGACAGGCCTTCTCCTTTTTCATTCCCCGAAATCAACAAAAATAAAGAACTAGAAAACAAAAGAATCGAACAGTTCCACCAAGCCAGAAACAAAGAATGGGCCGGCGTCTACTCCGCCAAGCAGAAACAAATGGAAAAGAGAATAGAAGAAATAAGAGAACAGCTAAAACTCTTAATTAAACAAGTGGTCAAATTTGATCTAAAC
>JAHITH010000092.1 GCA_018817845.1 Patescibacteria group bacterium | reverse complement strand
TGAAGCGGGGGAAGAAGCTTTGAGGAAGTCTGTGGAAACATTAGAGAAAAGAGGTTTAGAGGTGAAAGTGGTGTACTGGTCTGATGGTAAAGATCCAGATGAGCTGGCTAGGAAAAATCCTTCGTCGTGGAGGAAGTTGGTTGACAAACCGGTTTCTGTATACGAGTGGATAATGAAGAAAGCTTTTGACAAATGGGGTATGGAAACACCAGAGGATATAAAAAGAGTAGTAAAAATGACGGTTCCTTATTTGTCTAAGATTGAAAACAGAGTGGTGGCAGAGGTTTGGGTAAAAAGATTAGCTAAAAAATTGGATGTAAGTAAGGAAAGAGTTTGGGAGGAGATGGAGAAGGTTGGGAAGGATTCCCGCCTGCGCGGGAATGACGGGATTCTGAATCAAGTTCAGAATGACGAAAAAATTAGCAAGGGTGATAAGTTAATGGAAAGATTATTAACGGTTCTTTTTCAGCTTGAGGGAGGGGAAAAAGGTTTAGTGAAAAAGATGCTTTCTGGGATTAGTTTAGATGGTGCTAGCGGGAAGTTGTTAATAAAATGGATTAAGAGTGAGAATGAAAAAGTTGCCAGTTTTATAAAGAATTTACCAGATGAGTTAAGAACGGTGGCGGAAAAGTGTTTTATTAATGAAAAGGAAGATAGTTTGGGAGAAAAAGAAGTGGTTAGATTGACAATGGATTTGGTTAGAGATAGATTGCATATAGAAAGGGTGGATTTGATTAATAAGCTGAAAATAGTAGAAGAGTTGGGTGATGAAGAAAAAATAGAGGAAATTAGCAAAAGACTGGTGTGGCTGGATAAGAAGGAAAGAGGTTTGAATTATTAACTGTTTGTGGTAAGCTGTGGAGTAGTAATATGGCTAGTAAAAAATTGTTACCCATTGAGATAATTATTAAAAATCTTTTAAAGAAAGGTAGGGAGTATGGATTTGTGACCCAAGATGAGATTTTGGAGCTTTTCCCTGATGCAGAGGAAAGGATTGACGATTTAGATAAGCTTTATAAAGAGCTATTTTTAATAGAGATCGATGTGTTTGAGAGCGTTTTGGTGGGAGATGAGGAAGTGATAGTAAATGCTGATTTAGAAAAAGAACTGGATGAAGTTACCAGAATGGACAAAAAGACCATTAATGACCCGGTAAGAATGTATTTAAGAGAGATTGGGAAGATTCCTCTTTTAAAAAGAGAAGAAGAGATTGCTTTGGCACAGCGGGTTGATAGAGATGATGTTGAGGCTAAGTCGATGCTGACTCAGAGTAATTTGAGATTGGTGGTGTCGATTGCTAAGAAGTATATGGGAAGAGGCATGAGTTTTTTGGATCTGATTCAGGAGGGCAATAAAGGATTAATTAGGGCGGTAGAAAAATATAACTGGACTAAGGGATACAAGTTTTCTACTTATGCTACTTGGTGGATTAGGCAGGCAATAACTAGGGCAATTGCGGATCAGGCTAGGACGATTAGAGTTCCGGTACATATGGTGGAGACGATAAATAAGCTGATTCGTACTCAAAGAAGGTTAATGCAGGAATTAGGTAGAGAACCGACCGATGAGGAGGTTGGAGATGAGTTGGAGATTACGCCTGAGAGGGTAAGAGAGATTTTAAAGATTTCGCAGAAAACAACTTCTTTGGAGACTCCAATTGGGGATGAGGAGGACTCACTTTTAGGAGATTTTATTCCAGATGATAAACAAGCGTCGCCTTATGAAGTGACTAGCAAGCAGTTGATGCATGAGAGTTTGGAGTCCGCACTGGATGCTTTGACAGAGAGAGAAAGTAAGGTGTTAAAAATGAGATTTGGTTTGGCTGGTAGTAAGCCGCTTACTTTAGAGGAAGTAGGTAGATATTTTGGAGTAACTAGAGAAAGAATAAGACAAATTGAAGGTAAGGCGATTCGCAAATTGCGACATCCGAGTAGAAAACGAAAATTGCAAGATTTTTTGGATTAATGTAAGATTAAAATATGATTGGAAAACTTTTGATTAGTGCGGTTGCCTTTTATGTTACGGCTTATTTATTGCCTGGAGTAGTGATTAGTGGTTGGTCTTCGTTGTTGGTAGTATCGGTTGTTTGGGGAATCTTGGCCATGTTGGTTAGACCACTGTTGATACTTTTAACATTACCAGTGAATATTATGACTTTGGGGTTATTTACTTTGGTAATTAATGGAGTGTTGGTGTTAATGACGGCTAAGTTGGTGGACGGCTTTAGTGTTGATGGGTTTGGAACGGCGGTATTGGCGGCAATATTGTTATCTATCATTAATATGATATTGGGAAGATGAAAAGATTCTCTGGGTTTTTGGAATTTGTGCGTGAACAGGGTGTGGTTGGTTTGGCGGTGGGTTTTATTTTGGGTGGGTCTGTTTCTAAAGTAGTGTCTTCATTGGTAAAAGATATTATTAACCCCATTTTGGGAATTTTTTTAGGAGCAACAGGGAACTTGGGATCGTATAGTTTAAGGGTTGGCTCGAGTGAAATTTTGTGGGGAAACTTTTTGTCGATACTGATTGACTTTGTAATTATTGCCTTTGTAGTTTACTTTGGAGTGAAGAAGTTGGGTTTGGATAAGTTGGATAAGAAGAAAGAGAAGAAATAGACAAAAAAAATAAGCTCAGCTTGGTTTAGTAGGGTTTTTAAGTTAGAATAGTGTAGCTTCTGGATTTGTTTTTAGAAGCAGAACATTAATATTCCCCGGTAGCTCAGTTGGTAGAGCGGATCGCTGTTAACGATTAGGTCACTGGTTCGAGTCCAGTCCGGGGAG
>JAHITH010000009.1 GCA_018817845.1 Patescibacteria group bacterium | reverse complement strand
TCTACTGGATTTATCTGTTTATGTTTTTTCATCCTCGCATTTTACCGCAAGGTGGTGCAATTCGATTGTGAACTTAGAGGGAGTTGACACAAACAAAATTATGGTATTATATATGTAAGGCTCATCAGGGAAACCTGGTGAGGTCCCCGAAGACACTAATTCTTCTTAATAATCCTTAAGCAGTTTGGTGAATTTGGAGACCCTGTCCTTAGCCACTGTTTTAATTTTTCCCAAAGTCATTATTTCTATTTTCTTTTTTTTAAGAGAATCTTTTAATAAATTTTCTACTCTCGCAAGACGTTTTTCAATTCGTCTCTTTTTAGTCATGGAAGATGTTGGGTGCGCTAAACCAAATGCTATATTTAAATGAGCCCATGCAAAAAGGTCCGCTAATTCTAGCCCAAAACTTAACCCTTTTTTATTTTCAAATGTTAAGCCATGAATTCTATTAAAGCTTTGCTCTGACCATTTTCTGTGTATTGTACCTGGTAAAAATTTTGTTTCTTGTGTGGCCGAAACAAAAGCTGATAATGTCGCGTGGTCGTCCCATCTTCTTGACTCAGCCACAATCTCACCTACCGAATCTTCTGCATATAAAAAATTCCCAAATCTTAAAAATAACTTTTTAGCAAGTATTTCATATAAAAAATCGTGCGCTTGATTACGCTTCAAGTACTTGCCAATAGCTCCTAGTGACACATTCTTTCTTCTAGATGCTTTTTCCATTTTTTTTATATATGGCTTTTTATCAATTAGAAGAACGAAACATTCGAAATCTGAACCCTCTACAAGTCTTAATAATCTTTCAAAAAAGGTGTCAATTTTACTGATTTTAATTCTTTTCCCATTGATCTTTTCGTTTTCAAACAAATCAAAGGCGTGTATATTTTTACTCACAGAAATACCTGATTTATTTTTTAAAGAGATCATATAACTTGATAAAGCCATATGTAAATCTTTGTTTATAACTAGTCCACAAAGTAAAAAATGGTTCCCAATATCGACTATTTTTGATTTACCAGACTCGTCAAAAAACAAAACATAGGTTTCCTTCTTATGCATTCTGCAATCATATCAGATAGTAAATATCATTTTGTGTAAACTGTATCTATTAACATCTTCTATCCAGACTTTCTCCTTGGCAAGGCTTAATCAATTGGAGAGATAATGAAATCGTGAACGAATACTAACTTTCCTTTGTATTTAATTAGTTCTTTTCCTACTGTTAGGGGTATTTCCTTATCAGTGTCTAGAATTCTGTATGAATATTGCCAATCCCCTTCTGGCTCTGGTTCAAAATTTGTGTGAAGTCTAATTTTTCCTTTATTTTCAGTTATTTGTTTTTTTAAAAAAGTCACAACATCGCCTTCTGATATGCCTAGTAGTTTTAATTTTTCTGAAGGGATGGTTCCGCCGGCGTAAACTCTAGTAGAAGAAGTTTCCCCAACCTTAACTATTTCCTGACCACCACCTGCTCTGTCTGCCGACCATTCATCGTGGTAAACATTACCATCCCCGTCTTTGAAATGGCTTGATTTAATGGTGAACCCCCCTCTTTTAACATTCTGTATTACAGACCTGCCAGCAAATCCTTCTTGTAATCCCTTTGTTAATAGCTTATCTGTTTCTTCTGTCATGTTTGTATTTTACTCTAAATTGGATTATTTTAGGTATTTTTTTTGGTTAAGTTTTTCGGGGAGGAGGGATTTTGTGGTGTAGGATTCGTAACCTTTGCCGTAGCCAATGTTTTTCATAAACTTTGTGGGGGCGTTACGGAGGTTCAAAGGAATGGGGAGATTTCCAAAAACTTGAACGTCTTTTTGGGCGGAGCGCAGGGCGTCGTGAGAGGCACGGCTTTTTTTGGCCTGGGCTAAGTAAGCCACACCGTGGGCTAGATTGATGGCGCATTCTGGATAGCCAATGGTTTGACAGGCTTTGAAAACGGCGTTAGCCACAACTAAGGCGGTGGGTTGGGCAAGACCGATGTCTTCTGAGGCAAAAACAACCATGCGACGAGCAATGAAGATGGGGTCTTCGCCGGCGTCGATCATGCGGGATAGGTAATAGATAGCGGCGTCGGGTTGACTGGCGCGCATTGATTTAATAAAAGCAGAAATTGTATTGTAGTGCTCCTCCCCTTTTTTGTCGAAACGCAAGTGTTTTGACTGTAAAGTATTTTTAAGATCTTCAGTTTTTAGGCTTTTATAAAGCTGATAAGTGTTTTCTATCATAGTAATGGCTTGGCGGGCGTCGCCGTTGGCCATGGCGATTAACCAGTCCTTGGCCTTTTTGGGCATGGCGATTTTGTCTGGTAGAGCCTTGACACAGCGGGTGATTATTTTGGCCATGTCTTCTTCTAAAAGGTCATTTAAGATAAAAACTCGACAACGGGACAGAAGGGGTGAAATAACCTCGAAACTTGGGTTTTCTGTGGTAGCACCAATTAAGGTTAGTACCCCAGTTTCTACGAAAGGGAGTAAAAAATCTTGTTGGGCTTTGTTGAAACGGTGGATCTCGTCTAAGAAAAGAACGGTGGGTTTATCGCTGTCTTGGGCTTTTTTGATTATTTGGCGAATGTCGTTTTTGCCGGCAGAGACGGCGGAAAGTTCGAACAGATCGGCGTTTAGGGCGTTGGCGTAAATTTTGGCCAGAGTAGTTTTACCAACCCCTGGTGGCCCCCAAAAAAGCATGGAAAAAAGATGTTTTTTTTGAATGGCTACTCGCAGGGGTTTATTGTTCCCCACCAGGTGATCTTGACCAACGAAGCTTTTCAAGTTTTTAGGGCGGATTTTGGAGGCTAGGGGTTCATTGACAGCCATGTTTTTTGATGTTTATGGCTTTACCATAGATGATGGCTTGAGCAATTTTTTTGTATGTTTGATTGAGTATCCTGGCAAAAGTTGGTTGGGAGATTTTCATGTTTTTGGCCGCTTTGATTTGATCAAAGCCGTCTACGTCGTGTAGTTTAAGCGCTTCTAACTCATCTGGTAATAAAACTACTTCCTCTAATTCCCGTAAAGGAACTCCGCGAGGTTTGAAATAATAAACATCTGGTTTAAATAGCAAGTGACGGGGTATTTTTGGTCTAGACATGATGATAGTGAGTTTACAAGGCTTTTTTGGCCTTTTCAACTTCTTGTAGTTCTGTTTTTTTGTCTCTGCCCATTCCTGGTCTGCGGTTCATTCTGAATCCCATTCTTAAACCACGACAATTACCTAAACCTCTACCGGTTAAGGGACCCATACCTTGTGGTCCTGTTTTATCTTGTGCTGGCATATTTATTCACCTCCTTTTTGTGTTAAATAATGAATATATATTCATATTAACATCTTTATATTATTATGTCAAGTTTTAAATGCTTGACCCTGGCTTGGTTTGTTTATATAGTAGAGTTCATGAATACAAATGGAAAAATGATGAAGCCTTTGAAAAAAACCAAAAGTACAATGGCAAAGTTTACGGATTTGATTTCTTCATTCTTGGGTAGCTGGTGGGCTGTAGTAATCCATACACTATGGTTTAGTGTTTGGTTGGTATTTAACTTTGACATGAATGTACTTACTTTTAGTGTTTCTTTGGAGGCTATTTTTATTGGTATATTTTTACTAATGGCCTCTAACAGAGCCGAAGAAGCAAGAGATAAAAAGGAAGCGAGGTTAAGAAAAAATGATAGAGCCAGATTGGAAACTGATATTAAGCTAGATGAGAGAGCAGATAGGCAATTAATGGAGATAAAAAGAATTCAAAGGGATATGAATGAACAGATGGGGGCGTTGATGAAGGAAGTAAAATCCTTAAAAAAATAGTTTTCGTAAGGGAGAGGGTATAATTAAGCAGACCTTGCCGGGTCATCTAATGGTAGGATAGCGGACTCTGAATCCGTTCATCTAGGTTCAAGTCCTAGCCCGGCAACACATAATTTTAGTGGTAAAATTATAGACAAGTCAATTACTAAGATCATAATTTAGTTATGATACGAAGGGGTACTACATCAACTTTTATAATAACAATAATTGCAATTTTTGGGGTATTTGCATATTTCGGGTATAAGGGTTATATATTTCAAAAACACTTATTCCTTTTTTTGCCCCTCAGGCATCACCACTAACTTCTGATCAAAATCACGGTTACAAATTATTTAAAGGGCTTTTTGTAGATGAAAAGTATGGTTTTTCGTTTAGGCTTCCTGACTATTTTGGACGACATGGTGGTTGGAGTAGTGATAATGAATGGGAAAAAGATGCCAACCC
>JAHITH010000091.1 GCA_018817845.1 Patescibacteria group bacterium | reverse complement strand
TCTGACCCAAAGAGATCTCAATGACATTGTTACAGAAATTAACTCTCGTCCTAGAAAATGTTTAAATTATCAAACTCCCAATGAGGTATACTCAAGAGAGTTAAAATTAGCAGGTGGTGCAATTCGACCTTGAATGTAGGTAGTTTCTTGTCATACAAAAAGAGTAGCTTGTCAAAATATGGTTTATTTTTGAGGCACTTTCTTACCATCTCTTTTTTATAATAGGTTGAAATAAAAAGGGACTTACAATAGGGTAAACAGGACTCGATAGCATTGGTAATTACAGGACAACCCTTGATAGGCAAACAAGATTTTGGGTAAAAATATGTTAAAGGACGCAATCGAGTACCGATTCCTCCAGCTGGAATAAAAACGTCAAGCTTCATATTTATCAAACTATTTTAATAATGTTTTGTAATGTTGTTCAAACTTTTGAGCCATTTTCAAACTATCAAATTTTGATAACACTGTCCTTCTACCTCTGATCGCCATTTCCTGAGCCAAATTGGGATTTAGAATCAATCTACTGATAGCTTTCGCAAGCTTTTCATGATTTCTTGGAGGAACTATCAGACCATTACTTTCATTGATTAATATTTCATTTATTCCCGATACGGCAGTTCCTATAGTAGGAATTTCCATGCTCAAAGATTCAAGCACTACTAAACCCAATCCTTCATAATATGAAGGGACAATATTAATATCTGTGGCTGCATACACAGAAGGCATTTTATTAAAAGGCAAGTGGTGTTTATAACTTACAACAACATCTTTTAGATGAAGGTGTTCTATAAGATTTCTGATCCTATTGGCGAAAGACGAATCAAAGGGTGAGAAAAGACCAGGTAAAAAGATTTTTATATTTGGGTGTTTTTCTTTTAGTAAATTTATCGCCCTCAAACCCTCAATAACTCCCTTTCTTCTTATAACTCTTGTTGGCAATGTTACGAGAATATCTTCTTGACTTAGTCGTAGTTTTTTTCTAAAAGAATCTCTTTTTCTCCTTTTAGCTTCTGGGCTAAACATGTTAACATCGACACCACTGTAAATCATGTGAGTTTTGGTCACAGGAGATCCCAGCTTAACAGCCCATTGTTGATAAAATTTGCTAGTAGCTACCAAGCTGTCATATTTTGTTCGAGCAAAAATGTGATGAGCAAAGGCATGATCTAAATTATAATTTTCAAAAAACCCTATTATTCTCAATGGAGGATTGGGGGTATTGTGATAACTTAATACGATTTTTGAACATAATGTTTCAGCTATTGGAGATAAAAGATATTGGGGAAGTAAATTGTGTACATGGATAATATCGGGTTTTATATCCTCAATTCTTTGATTAATCAAAGAAAGAGGTTTGACCATACCACCAGAACCGATACAAAATTCCTCAAAACCCGGAACATATTTTATCTTAAACTTTTCACCATGAAGCTGTGGTCTATATGGTTTAAAATCATCAAATATGCCAGTTATGACTGTCACGTCATGACCCAACTTTGAAAGGTGTCTAGCCATCAGATAAACTATGGTTTCACCACCACCAACAAAGGGTGGAAATTTAGAAGCTAAATAACATATTTTCATAAAAAATATATACTATACTTAACCAATTATATTGT
The DNA here is from genome assembly GCA_018817845.1 of Patescibacteria group bacterium. Lineage (GTDB taxonomy): Bacteria > Patescibacteriota > Microgenomatia > UBA1400 > MFAQ01 > JAHITH01. The sequence goes on along the minus strand of JAHITH010000091.1, from coordinate 18,319 downwards.
ACTCCAAGATTCTTTATGTAATATGAAAATTGCCATAGATATATCTCAAATTGTTTACGGTACAGGTGTTTCTGTTTATACTGAAAATCTTGTAAAAACTCTTGTTAAGAAGTATTCACAAGTTGATTGGGTATTGTTTGGCGGTGTGTTTAGAAAAAAGAAAATCATTGAAGATTTTATAGAAAACTTGCAAGTTAAGGGTGTCATCAAATTATTTCCCCCTAAGTTGGCAGATTTGGTTTGGAACAAGTTGCATATTTTTCCCATAGAAAACTGGATAGGAAATGTTGATTTAATTCATAGTTCCGATTGGGCTGAGCCACCCTCTAAGATACCCAAAATAACAACAGTTCATGATTTAGTTCCTCTTATGTATCCAGAAACAACAACGAGTTTAATAAAAATAGCTCATGAAAAGAGACTTTCTTGGATAAAAAAAGAATCAAAGAGAATAATTGCTGTTAGTGAGAGTACCAAAAACGATCTTGTCAAACATTTGGGAATTAAAGCCAACAGGATTGACGTGACTTATGAGGGGGTGGAAGATATATATTATCCACGAACGCATAATGAAATTGAGAGAATTAAATACAAATATCAGATTGATGGAGAATATTTATTTTCTTTATCAACTTTAGAACCAAGAAAAAATCAAGGTAAATTAATCGAAGCATTTAAAAGGATCCGCCTTAAATATCCAAATTTAAAGCTAGTTTTAGGAGGACGTGTTGGTTGGGGCGATGAATTAAAACTTTCAGAAAATATAATAACTCTCGGTTATATTCCCACTAAAGATCTCCCTGCTATTTTTTCTGGTTCTTTAGTTTATATCTTACCAAGTCTTTATGAAGGTTTTGGGCTAAGTCAACTTCAGGCAATGTCTTGTGGCACCCCTGTTGTTACTAGCAATATTTCCAGTATGCCAGAAGTGGTTGGTGATGCGGGTCTATTGGTAAATCCGTACAAAACAAGAGACATAGCAGAAGGAATTATTACAGCAATCAAAGATAGAAAAAAGTTAATAAAAAGGGGATTGTTAAGAGCAAAAACATTTTCTTGGGATTTAGTTGCAGAACGCACTTTTAATTCTTATAAAAGCATTCTTAATCCTTGATATTTAAAAGAGGTTCAACCTTCCCCCCCCTCACGGCACCATCTCCCGCCAAATATATCTAGAAAACTTCAAAGAATCAGGCGCATTAACCATCAAATCAGGCCTGTAAATAAACTCCTCCGCTGGCTCAGTATTGTTAGTTAGCCCCCTATCTCTGTTAAACTCCACCGCATCCCAACCAACAAAACTCCCTTCTCCCCTAAACTGCAAATCAGTTGCCTCATCCCCAGTCGACTCAATCACAATCCTGTCTCCCACCCACCAACCATGCACCTCTCCCACGTTATCAGCAAAAGTAATTATCCCACTAGAGATCACCGCCAAATGACTACCCAAAGCCACCGTTACATTACTATCTACCAATACATTCCCGTCTATCATAAACACCCGCTTCTCCCCACTATCCACACTAAAATCAATCGTCACGTCCCCCGTATGGGTATATATTTCATCACCATCTATAGGGTTGTAATCAGGTTTACTAGAACCATCCCACTCCGTTTTATCAAATATCCCCATCTTGGCCATGTAATACTCGTAATTAATATCTTGCCCACCATAACCACTCTCCGCCTGCCACTCTTTATCACTTACATACACTCCAGCACCTCCCCCCAACTCAATCCCCCCACTGGCATACTGAGCCAAACCCCCATTACCATTAGCATCTTCTTCAATTAAATACCTCTCACCTGCTGGCATACTCACCGGAATAATACTCTCTATCCCTCCTCCACCATAAACATCTCCGCCAATTATTTGCCACCACCCCCCATAATCTCGCCAAAATCCAAAATCACGCCCAATCGTCTCAGCATTAGTTACAAAATCAGCCGTACTTCCCTGACAACTCAACCTTGGTATAGCCACATAACCCGCTCCAGCCAAAGCACTAAAATCAAAACTATAACTCCCCGGACTATATACAGATTCCGTATAATATCCGCTAGCATTAGTCCCTACCGGCAAATTAATCAACGGCCACGTCCCACTAATAGCAAAACTCTGATTTTCTATCATCGGCACACCAGAAAAACTTGGTGGACAAGTGCTATACGTAGACGCATCAAACAAATACCCCATTATTGTTCCCACACAATCTCTCTCTTCATAAATTGGCACCCCCACACAATCGTCCGTCCCACAATCTTCACTACACACCCCCGTCCGCGATTGTTTATGAGTTAACGCACTACAAGAACCCCAACCACCCCAAGCTACATATGGCCCACCTTCCACACAAAACGAACGCTCAGGTGAATAATTCCCATACTCAGCACCGTTATACGCCCTCACTCGCCAATACCACGTCCCAACATCCGTCGGCACAAACAAAAAAGAGGTTGCCGTCGTAGTTGTCCTTCTTGTAATCGGCCCAATAAATTGATCAGCATAAACCAAATAATTCCTTACACCAGCTCCACAGTCCTCCCCCCAATTACCCAACTCGTTCCAATCCAAAGTCACCGTCAAACCAGTCTCAGTCCCATTCGCCGGACTAGTCAAAATAGGCACACTAGGGCTAGTAGGTGCACACATATTAAAACTTTCAACACAGTTTGCATCAAACCGGGAAAATCCACCATCCGCCAGACCAAAGTAACCATTGACTTGAATATTAACTGGATAACCGCTTCCCCAATTCAAATCAGGGTGGTTTAACTCATCATAACTAATGGTAAATGTAGCGCTATTACCATTGATCGAACAACCAGAACTTGACCCATCGGCATAACACATTCTTTCATAGTGAGTACCTGCCGTAAACCAAATAGGCTTAGGATTATCATCCGGTGGTGGTAGATAAAGATTATCTGTATTATAAAAAGAAAGCTGAAAATAATTTATCGTTGACTCAGGGGGGGTACCAGTAACCGTAATCTCCAAAGAATTATCCTTAACAAGAACAGTCGGGCTAATCGTAGAACTATCACAAACATCAGGACGGCAGGCAGGAACTTCATCATCAATACACCGTTCAGAAGGCGGACTACAATTTACCGGATCATCCGTCTTCACCTGCCTCATTTCATGAGAATCACAAACACCCCCACCACAAACATCATCCCCCCAAGTCCCAACCGTACAACACGGTTGTGTATTACAATCCTTACTACTAGCTCCAACACAATCCGCCCCTCCGCAAGACGGCGCTGGATTAGTACACGTCCTAGTTTGTTCCCCTCCACCACAAGGCTCACTACACTTACTCCAACTTGTCCACCCCCCAGCCACCACCGGCGTACAAGGGGGGGGGGCCGTACACCCCCCAGACTGCACGCAAGAACAACCCTGTACCGCAATAGCTGTACTGGTGGTGCACGGGCTCACATCGCAATTAAACCCCTTCGATCCAACACAATAAGGCGTACACGTACAACCAAGCTGTTCTGGTAAACAAGCTCCACCACCTGGAAAACTACAAATCGTATTTGTATAACCACACACCCCACCGCCAGTGCAGGCCGCCCTAACCTGCCGCGCCCCCACCAACGCCACCGCCATTAACACCAAACAAACCAAAACCGTCATTGCTCTCTTGCTACTCATGCTTGGTTGTTATTGTTAACACTTTGTAATCCTGATATTTTTTAGAAGACTCATATAACCACTCCCCCCCCTCGCCCCTCAGATCATTTTTCACCGCCAAATCAAGTACCAAACCATGTAAACCGTAAATGAACAAGCTATTGGCTCTCTGATCCCGCTTTTCATCATCATTCAAAATTTCCCCCATCATAGCCATCTCAACCACTGCCCTATTTCCCTCACCCGATCTTACCCCCACCTCTGCTACCATCTTCCCCTCTGCCGTTACCTGCCTCCACCACGGTTTTTCTATCCTTTCTACCAACACCACCTCAAGTTCTGTGGGCGTTATCATCTGCCCTGGGTTCAACAAATCTATCACTGCATCTTTCTGCCAAAAACCTACTTCATCCAGTAACTTATTTAAGTCTCTTTTGTTTCCAATTTCTAAACCATACCCCTCAACCCGTGAACTCACCACCACCCTACCCCGCTTAACTCCACCGCCCAATTGATACCAACGCCAACCCAAATAGCCGTTTAATCCCAAAAACAATAACAATAAAATCACTAACCCCAACTCTAGTTTTCCCAATTCAACTTTCATCTAACCTACATTGTAAACAGCTTTTCAGCTACTGTCCAGGTATAGGATCGTCAAAATCATGATTCTTAGTATTCAAAAGACAATGTGTATACGCAGTATTTTCTGCATTAGCTGTCCAAAAACTATCCAGGTCAATCACTTCTTTGTTTCTACCTCTAAAAAACACCTCCTTATGGAAATCATAATCAAACCCCTCATCCAAAGATCCGAACAACTCAAAATACATACCCAAAATAGTATTGATACCTGTAACATGCCTATAATCAGTAATTGAAGCATGAATCCTTATCTCCCCATCTCTCACTACCACTTTATATCCAGCTCCTGCTTTTTGCGTCATAATCCACCCCTCCTCTGCATCCAAAATCGTCGGCTGTTTAGGATATGCCGGATCCTGCCCATAAACCAATACAAACCCTTGCTTAAAATCTACCGTCTTTGGCTCTTCGATCAGTTTTACCGGATTAGGCGTCATCGATGGTGCATCCAAATCCCTCACCGGGTAAACAAAATAATCCAACACCCCGTCGTGGCTTGCCAGATAATTCTCTACTTGTTGGGTACTGGTCCAGCCATAATGCCTTCTCATGGCCGGGTTAGCCGCCAAGGCCTTCAAAAACTCTCCCCACAAAACCCCTGGTCCATTCTCTGGGTCTGCAAATTTAAGTTGTTCCTCCATAAAATATCCATATATTTTTACCGGCATTGCCCCAAACGAAGTCTCCAGTTCATAAGTCATCCCTTCTCCATAAGTTCCTTCCAAGCTCAAATCTTCCTCTCCCAACGCCCCCGACTCCACAGGCATCAACTTACGCAGTACCTTTATAGCCCCATCTGGTAACTCAACTGGCAAACCCTCCACACCCTCACCCCCCAACTCAGACAAAGGAATAAAAAACACACCCGAACCATCATCTTCCTCACCAGGCACCGGTGTCAAATACAGCCCCAAATCCCTTGCCCCACCAACCCCAGTAAAGTACCAACCAACCACTCCATCTTCTCCATCCTCCCTCTCACCCTTCATCCACCCATCCCCATAATTAATATACACTTCCCCAGTATCTACAACAACTAATTGAGCTTCTTGTCCTCCATTAACCTCTATAGACATTATCTCCACATCCGTTAACAAACAATCTACCCCTGTCTGACCCACAAATCCATCCCAATCAAAATTCTCAACCGGCTCCACCGTTGCCACTGGCGCTTCCGGTACCTTTTGAATCACTGGCTCCTCCGTTTCCTCCAAAGGTGCAACCACCTCCTTCACAGGCTCCTCCGTTTCTCTCAAAGACCCCGCCTCCTCCCCCGTAGGCGCAATTGGCGCTGGCACAGGTTCCTCCACAGGCAAAACAGTACACGAAGAAAGGCCTACAGCCACAGAAGCTCCAAACAAAGTTTTCAACACTATTTTACCTTTTCCTCTCTTACGAACCTGCGAACTATCCTCTACTCTTGCCTGTTGCTCTACTACAGCTCTTGGCCCACCAAAAATTAAAGCAGCTCTCTGTGCACTATCTTTTGGCTCATCTTTCACACCAACACTAGGTTCTCTAGACTGAACTACCCTTTCTGCATTTCTTTTCTCGACTACTACCGGCTTACCCAAAAACAACTGCGTTTCATAAGACCCAAGCATGCCTACTAAACCATCTACGTCCACACCTCCAAAATCTCGCTCCACTTGTTCCACACTCATTCTCCCAGCTTGCACCGCCGCCAAAGTTGCCCTAATTTTCACAGCATCTCTCACCAAAATAGCCGTATAAAGTCCAGCCCCTTTTAGCTCTTTATTGCCCTGCCACCTACTCCTTATTTTAGGAAACGCCCCAGCAATTACTACCCTACCAAATTCATCTGGCACAGCTACAAACTCAGCCTTTTCTAAATACTCCCGATACGCTTCCCATGGATGCACCAAACTACGATCTTGCTTATCTACCAGCACTGGCCCTTTTTGACTTACCCGCCTGTTTATATTCCCAAGCGCCAAAACACGCTCCCCCTCCCAATTCTGTATACCTCTCTCAACTCTATATCCACTCATATAACCCTATATTAAATTATTAATCATCATTTGTCAAGCTATAAGCTACTATTGCACTTCGGAAGTGCAAGTTTCCCAAACCACAAAAAAGACCGTGCTTTGCACGGCCTACTTCCCCACCTCTTTTTCCAGAGGAAAACATTCCCCCATTGAAACTAACTGTCCTTTGTTGTTCCACTTATACTTATAGTATACCATATATGCAAATCAGCAAGTTTTGCCCCCCAACCACACCACCAAGATATATCCTCATTTTTTCAGAGCTCATTTATTTTTCCACACAACCTCAATTAACAACTCCCTACATCAACGATTCCATAAAAAAACTACCTGTAACTCCCCAAATTTAAACCAGCTTTTATCTTTAACCTATCCTTTTCGTCCAACAAAATAGGACACACATGCAAGCCACTTCTCACGCCATTCAAGTTCTCCACCAATACTTTTGTTTCCCTTTTCTTAATAATTTCCCCCAACTTTAATGCATAAGGATTTTTATCTACCTCCCATTCAAGGCAAGTGTTTACCCTTCCAAACGAGTCCAGATATAAGTCTTGATCAAAACAAGTTATCTTTCCAGTAAATAAAGTCACCGAACACATACATCTCAACACTAGAAACTCAAAACCATCATCAAGTTTAAAACTTCTTCGTTTCAACAGAACCGCATCATATGGTTTCTGGGAACATGAAATGGCTATACCAGCCCCCATTAACACCCTCTCGACAAACGGTTCTTTAGGATTATTGATGTCTGCCAACTCAATAAACCTTAATTCCTCGACCTTGTGTTTTTTAGCAAAATCTATCATCGACAAAACTTTTTCCGATTCTTTTGGACTATTTGGTTTAACCACACAATTAATCCGTACCATCACTCCCATTGACACTAATTTATCCAAAGCAGTAATGCCTGCATCAAAAACAGCAGGTTTAACTCTGCATGTCTTCGCAAATTCATTTCTATCCAAGGTATCAATCGAAAAATAAACAAAATCTAAACTCCTAAAAACCTCTGGTTCATTACTCAACCACTGATGAATAGGTGCACCCTTTGTTAAAGCAACAAGTTCAACACCTAGTCCCTTTAATCTTTTTGTAAGTGATGAAAAATCTTTATAAAGAAACGGGTCCCCGCCTGTTAAAGCAATACACTTCAGTTGAAAGTTATTTTTTAAAACATCCGCAAGATAAACGTAATCATCCACGTTAAGATACTCCCCACCATATCTCTTTTGGGTGCCCATACCTTCGTTATGGCAATAAACACAATTATAGACACAAGAGTTTGTCAGAAAGAACCTGGCCTTAAGAAATCTTCTTTTGGGAATCATTTTTCTTGGCAACCACAGAACTTCTAATTTTTTTAGCAACTAAATGAGTGAATTTATGCCCTGGTTCATTCACAGTCAATTTAACACGAAGTCTATAACCAACCAAGGCTAAATCACCAATAAGATCCAACAGTTTATGCTTTGCTGGTTCATCTTCTTTTTTCAAAGGTGTTAAAAAACCCCTCTCGGTAAAAGTAACAATCGGAGATTTCTTAGGGTCCTCTGGTAAGACCTTAAAAACAGATCTAATTCCGTTCCATTTTGTTAAGTCGTTAATATCAATTGGCGATCTCAAAAAGGTCCTTGCCCAGCAAACATCCCTTACGAAAGATTTAGCACTACCATTAAAAAAAACTGTGTGTTCTCCTATTGGGCTCAAAAATGGCACAAAACACTTAATATCGAACTTATCAAACGGTTCAAACTTAGCAAAACGGCTTTTAAACTCTGGTTGAGTTATTGTAGTCGATTCATCAAATACAACCACTTGTCTTGTCTCTTCCTGTTCAACAATTTCCGCTTTAAGCAATGCCTTCGTAAATTCTTCTGCCGAACCACTCTGTGCGGGTACAACATTGCTACTTAATCTAATTATAAGATTGTCAATTCCAAGTCCCCAAATAGCAGCCATTAAATGTTCAATCGCCAAGATGTCTACACCTCTTTTGGTCAAGGCCGTTGTATGAACGTCCACTAACTTTATATTTTCGGCGATGGCCGGTATACGAACACCCTTACAATAAAAAACTATACCTGTATTTTCTTTACTGGGCTCACATATCATTGAAACATTCTCACCAGAAAAAAAAGAAAACCCTCTGAAATTAAACTTTTTCTTGACTGTTCTCTGTTTTTCTCTGCTTTCTATTAGCTTTAACTTCATTGTCCTGTAAGTGTATAATTTCCCATTATAACAAAGATTATTGATCCAGATACCAGCCATACCCAACTAAAAACCCTAAAAAATCAAAGGAGGGAAATCTCGACTGGCCTTTCATTCGCCCAAGAATCAATCAGTTTAGACAACAAAAGAAGCTCTAATCTTTATTGGGTTGAGCTAAATAAAACTAAACTTAACTTCAAACTCTCGGCGGTAACTACACCCATCCCACTGATTGATTTCAATCTGTCCGATAAACAAATTGTAGCCGGCATTAATTTTGGAAGCTTCTTTCTCTCAGACGATCTCGTCTCTCCAAAAGTACCTTTTTATAATTTACTAATTAACAATGGTCAGACTTGGCAACTCCCATCAAACAACAGACCCGCCTTAATGACAAATAGCGGTAATCTCAAAAAACTCACCATCTCTAACCAAGGTAGTTTCAAAATTGAAAAAAAGTTTTTTACCTGGACAGGATCAAACAAAGCAACAAACTCCGACCTAACAGTTTTTGGCATGTTTGACATAAACATTACCAAATCGTCTCTAGGAGGTCAGATACCAAAAAGAAAAATATCAGATAAAACACGGTTTGTATCTTGTTCTTCAAATGAATTATTACTTGCAATCAATCTAAATAACAACAAGGCAGAATTAACCAAAATTACCAATAAACCAGTCGATCTAACCAAATATGCCTATGTGCTTAAAGGAAAAACCAATATCCTCAGGAATTGCAAGATTGGACAAACAATAGAAAGGCTCAAAATCAATAAAAAAATCTATCATGAAGGCGAGGATGTTTGTAGTGCAAGTTTCTCTTTGGGAAGAACCAACAGCCAGCTAATAAAAAACCTCAAACAACAACTTGTATATCCCAAAAATGGTCAACCAAAACCATTATCAAAAAACTATCTCAAATCATGGAGTGTAGTTCTCGAAACAACAAATAATATAATATTTTTTATCAATGATGCTAGGCCACAAATTAAAAATCAAAACGGCATAACCGCTTTCGAACTTCAAGATATTTTAATCAATAGGTTTAACTATTTATGGGGATGTGTAGGTGATAGTGGTCAAAGTAGTAAGTTAATGATAATAAATAACGATAAAAGAGAAATTTATGGTAATATGCACTATAAAAACTATAGGTGCAAAACACCTACCTGGGACGGAATAAACGGTAGATCTATACCAGTAGTCTTATTGGCCTATGAATAAACTAGAAAAACGACTATATCAACAAGATTTTTCTGACTGTGAAAATAACTTGTCAGACAAAGAAAGGCTATTATTAAAATATCCAGACGGATTAGAAACATCAAAAGATACACAGGAAATAAAGGAAACCCTTCTCTCATTAGGCTTCGTAAAATGTAAAGGCGGACCAACTTTAATGGGTCAAAAAAATGGTCTAACTTGTACCATAGAGGGTCAAAGAAGAAATGAAACACCACAAAGAGAATACAATGTGCCGCCTTTTTATATTGCCAAGCACACCATCACAAATACTGAATATGAGCAGTTTGATCCAAGGCACAGCAGAACCAATACTTCAAAGGGCGATAAAAACCCTGTAACTTGCATCACCTACGGAAGAGCTGTGGGTTTTACAACCTGGTTAAATGAACAATCGGGGTTGGCGTTCAACTTACCCACCGAACCTCAATATGTTTGTGCTATTGCCCCTTATAGTTGGCAATATCCTCATAAACCCAATGGCAACCCCGATCGACATGTATTTAACAATTACAAAGCATTTGTCAATGCCTACCCAGAGGGAGAAATCGGAGCAACTCTAGAAGTTGATGATCCCCGTGTACCTGTTAATCAGATTGGCTTAAATCACGTTACAGGAAATGTTTCCATTTTTACTCTTGGACACTATCCAACGCTAGGTCACTGGGGGTCAATCTCCGACGGTTCTTACACCATAATTGTGGGTGGTAACTTTCGACTCTGTTCGCTTGGAACAAGATCCGTTACCCGAGGAATCATCGATGTAACAGCTATTATTGACACTGTTGGAATTAGGTTGGTTCACCCCGACCCTGAACATTTACTACAAACTTAACCTCCTGCAGTTCCCCCACATCGACTTAAACCCTTCAACTACCATTTCCTCTTCAAAAGCTAAGACGTTTAAATCAGCCACACAAACCATATATTACGGTGGAATTGATAAATCATACATTTCGATTCCAATATACGAACTGCTCCTCAAACTTAATTTTAAGTCTAGTTTTTAAATAGACATTTATATATTATTTTTGATATACTTTTGTTATAACTTTATTAATTAAATTAAATATTTATGAAGAAAGAAATAAACAAAAAGGGTAAGATTGTGAAAAAACCTCCAACTCATCCATCTATTCATCATGATTTACCTCCACATGTATTCCATGAGATGATGATCATGAAAAACAGAATTGGTAAATTAGAAGGAAAAATTGAAATAATTCAAAAGTTGGTTATTGTCAAGCCATAAGATAAAAATATACAGCCTACTTCCCCACCTCTTTTTCCAGAGGAAAACATTCCCCCATCGAAACTAACTGTCCTTTGTTGTTCCACTTATACTTATAATGTACCACATCTACTCAAACCTCCCTTAAACTTTTTAAATCTCCACTCCACCCACGGAATAAACGGAAAAACACTGTAATGAAACATAACCTTTCTATAATAATCAGGCTTATGTTTTTTTAGAAACAACAAATAGTTACGTCGCTGTATTAAAACAGACCTCAAATTACGTTTCAAAATATCCACCCCCATTTCTCCAATTTGCCGCACGCCAACTGTCCCATCTTCAATTATCTTGTACCCTGCTTTTTTGGCTCTATAAGAATAATCTACATCATCCCACCAATAAGGTTCAAACATCATATCTATTCCACCAATCTTGTTCCAAATCTTCCTTCTATATATAGACGAGCCACCATTAGCCACCTCCACCTCACTTACCTCTCCTTTTTTACTCGACTCTGGTGAAAAAGTAACCGCAAAAAGCTTAGGATCCTTTCCAAACCTCTTTACCGCCCGTTGATAATTACTAACTTTTATGTCTGTATTAAGCAACATCACCAAAGGTGCTTTAGATGTTCTCATCACCTTTTGTCTTTTTTTTAAAAAGTCTTTTTCCAAATTTCCAATTACAAAAATCTCAAGTTTCATTTATTTTTGCACACAAACCCAATCAACTGTTCCCAGTGTCCTTTGTTACACACACCAATCCTTTCCTCGTCAGACAACTCCGCCTTAGTTTTACCAATCCCTTTAGGAATAAAGATTTTGTCCATACCCCAACCATTCTCACCACTCACCTTTTCTGCAATCACCCTAGCCCTGTCAATCTTCCTTTTATTTCCTGTAACGTAATATATTTTCATTTTGCCAAAACCCTTAAAGAAACTAATTCCTCCACCAAATCTTCCAGAGTAGTAAACAAAATAGGATGAATACCAAGATCAGGAAGAATATCTAAATTATGTTGGACATCATCAACAAAAATTAATTCCGCAGGATCCACTCCGAACCGATTACAAAACAGTTGATACGTTTTAGGATCAGGTTTGCTAAATCCAACCTCTCCTGAAAAAAGCATAACATCAAAGTAATCACCCAACCCCTTTTTTCTAATCTGACCTGCTTTCTTTTTTGAATTATTACTCAAAAGCCCAACCCTACAACCATTTCTTCTTAAATCTTTAATTAAATCTATAACCGCCTGGTTAACCTCCTTTGGTGGCAACTGTTTTAAATAATTAATCAAACCTTGCAATCGATTAACTTTCCCCAAATCTTTTAAAACCTTCTTCCAAAATTCCTCAAAAGAAAGACTGCCGTCATTAAATAAAGAATTGTATTTAAAATAAGCACAGTTAAAATCTTGCACACTTACTCCAAGATGATTCGAAACACTCTCAACAAACTCACCCGCTGGTCTACCAGCAACCACTCCACCATAATCAAAACCAACAACCTTATATTTCATAATTAGATTCTAACAAAAAATCAATCCCCCATTTATCAAGCCATAAAATAAACGTGCACCTTGGGGGGTGCACACAGTAGGAACGCAACCTGCCGATTCCCCCACCACAAAAATGACCGTCCCTGCAAGGACGGTCATCAACTTTCAAATAATTCGGATGATTCCAATACTTCCTGGCAGAATAATCAACTATAAATCTAGCAATAAATCAGAAGGATATTTCAAATTCTCACTTTTATACGCCGCACCTTTTGAGTAAAAGCCAATTTTGTCTTCATAATTTTGAATGTCTTGTCGAATAAAATGTTTTACTTCTCTGCCAAAAAATCCTTCTTTATCTATGAAGTTAACCTTTTGATTGCTCGGTAGGGTAACTAATTTGGGTAAATTTAAGCCCAACATGCAAGGTGCATAAATCCACGCTGGACTCCTAGGATTGATTTCATAGACAAAATATTTTCCCTCTTTTTTAATCGTTTCTATCTCAATAATGCTTGTTGCAAAATCGTTTGATTTTACAAGTTCTTCCGCAAGGGGAAATAAATCTTTGGTTTGTTTAATTTTACCAAACCAAGTAGCACCGTTTTGGTCAAGACAGATTTTCTCCATTTCTACAAAACCCACAATCTTATTTTTCTTTATGGCAACAATACAATTTATATATTTACCTAAAATATATTCTTCTATAAGACAAGAAACTTCACCGTTATTCCAAATATTTGCGATTTTTTGTATATTTTGTTTCAGATCATCCCCATTTTTGCTGATATAAGCTCCCTTTATCAATCCCTTACAAATGACAGGATATTCTAAAGTATCAGCATACTCCAACGCCCTCTCTGTGTCTGAAAAAACTTTTCCTTTGGGAACTAAATATTTATCTCTGCCATTAATTATTTTAGCCAGATTGTCTTTTCGCAAACTTTTGAGAGTTTGTTTGGGCGGAGCAACCAATTTAATTTTCAGGAAATCGAGTTTATCTTTAATAAAAGAAAAAAGAATCGTCGTTTCGTCATAGCAAGAGAAAATATAATCCAATCCATAAATCTTTTTAATGTCAATTAATTTTTTGATTAAAGCATCAAAATTTAAGGTTCGTAGTTCGTCCCAACAAAAAACCTTTTTAAAAAGACCAGGATTTAGAGTAACAAATGGCGTATCATCCACTCCTATAATCTCAAAGCCAGCCTCTTTTAAACATCTAGCCACCCCCAACCCCGCTTGAGGGCTGTCTACGACTTTTAAGTCTGTCACTAAAGCTACTTTTTTATTCATATATTTTTACTTTTGGAATCTTGGTAATAAAATCAGTTGCTTGGCTATGAGAATAAGCTCCAATGTTATGAATAACAACTTCATCTCCAATTTCTGGATTTTGCTCAATCATCATCGAGTTGCTGATTTTATCAATCTGCATACAAGAATTTCCACATATTTCTATTTCTGTAGGTTGTTTATTGTTCTTACTTTTAGGCTTATACTCCACCCAAAAATTCTTTTCAAAAAAACATTGAAAATGCATAATATTGGTGTCAATATTTACCTGAAATTTATTCTCTCCAGTTTTCTTTGATGAAATTACTTTTGCTTTTAGATTTACTGCATCAGCAACAATGTTTCTACCCACCTCACTAATAACTTTTACTTTTGGGAATAATTCAGAAATAAGACTAGGTAACTTTTTATATATTTCAGATTCATAGACAAACTCGTTAGCAGCTGGAAGACCACCTCCTATGTCTAAAAATTCCAATTTTGTCTTAGAGTTGTTACAAAAATCCTTTATTTGAGAGAGTAATAGTCGATAGTTAGAAATCTTAAAATTGTTAGTCGAGAAGTGAAAATGAAATCCTGATAACTTTTTTATTAAGGTTACTTTTTTAATAATTTTCCAGAGATTTTTATCTGAAACATCGTAACCAAACCGATTCCAAACTCCATCGGTATTTAGGTAAACTCTTAATCCGATTTTTAATTTGTGCAACGACTTCGAATCAATTTTTTTAAGAATTTCAAGATCCGTATCGTTATCAATATTAAAATAAAGAAGATTTACTTTTTCTAAAATATCTTTAACGAAACCATTTCCTTTTCCAGGCCCATTTAATACTATTGCCTTAGGATTAAATACTCTCACCTTTTCCCACTCCAAATCGGAAAGAATCTCAAATTCACAATTAGACTTTCTAACAGCAGTCAAAACAGGATCACAAGAGTTCGTCTTAACTGAATAAAATATTTGAAAATCTAAATTTTTAGCTATAAAAGCACGCCTTAGTTTCTCAATGTTATCCTCAATTTTATTTTTATAGACAGCGTAGTAAGCCATATTAGATTACTTTTTTGCTTTTATAATAAAAATAATCCTTATCGGTCGCATAGTATTTCTTGTATTGATTAAGTGGTTTCGTATCAAACTTAACAGAGTGTAGAATGTGTGGATCTTTATTGTTGGTTTTGTGAATTATCCCAAAAGGCGGATTAACAAAATATGAACCACCCATTATTCGATCTGAATAAAAACTTGATTTATACTTACCTACAGAATTAACAAATAGGAGTGCGAATGAATTTTCGTAAGCCCTGGTTATTCCCAGTGCAGTGTAGTATTTCTTTTCCAAAGAAAATGAATATTTAGCCTGGAGAGCATTTCCACCAATCCCCCAGAAAGACGGTGCAACAACCAGGTCTACCTTCTTGGCATACTTTCTAAATACTTCGGGGAGAATCAAATCCCAGCAAATCGCTAAGCCGACTTTTATTTTTCCTATTTTAAAGGTTGCTATCTTATCATTCGATTCACAAATATAGTTCTCATTATAAATAAGAGCCTTCTTACTATACCGAGTCAATAGTTCTCCATTTTTAATTACAACACTTGTGTTTGAATATTTACCCCCTTGCTTCAAAAGAAACGACCCCATAACAAAGGTTGTTTTAGAATAAAATTTTGAAATCTCTTTTAAATAGGTAAGAATTTCATTTGATGAGATTTCTTTCTCGTAGTTATTTATCAAATCAAGCGTTAAAGGGCCAGACAAAAAATATTCAGGAAAAACAATTAAATCCAGTTTTTTGATATCTTCCCTATTTTTCTCAAGAAGATTCTTAACTTCCTCTAGATTTTTACGAACCTTAAGAAACTCTGGCAAAAATTGAAAGTAGCCAATATTAATAATCATATCCAATTAATTTTTCATTCAGACAAATTGTTAAAATATCTATCTCTGTCAAATTTAACATCAGGCTTAACTTTTATTTTATATCCTCTGCCAACTACAAATGCAGGAGGATACTTCCTGCCTCGTTCTCCTTCGATTCTTAACTCTTTAATTTTTCGAAGCCATTCAACGTCATGCCCCAATTCTTTAGCCACTCTTTCAGGGCTTTTCTTTTGCCAGTTCATTCTTCGCAAAATTGGATCTAAAACATAACAACTTGCTCCATATAATTGTTCATCGTAAATACCCAATTCACTAATTCCTGGTCGTCTGTTTATTATATAGTCAGGAACTTTTAACATCTCTGCAATTTTGTAGACTTCCGATTTATAGAAATCTATAAAAGGCTGAAAATGACCTGCCGGGCCTCCAACACTAAATGCAGCCAGAATAAATTCTGTTCCGTTTGTTGTTCCTGCACAAATAGCGTTGTTATTATCTGCTGCCTGATATAAAAGCGAGGCTCTTAACCTTGGTAAAATACCACTCAATTCCCATGGCTGAGATTTTGGAAAAACCTGATGAACAGCATCGACTAATGGACTTATATCAACATATTCATAATCAACACCCATCTCCATTGCCGATTGGATAGCAAACATTACATCTTGATACTCGACAGCATTCATACTTCCTTTTTGGCCCTCGGGGGCTCTACCCATAATTAATCCTCTAACAAAATGTCTTGTTCCCGAAAGAGCTTCTTTACATAAAGCAGCAGTAGTGGTTGAATCAATCCCACCAGATAACCCAATTACAACCCCGTCCAATTCAGGTTTTGAATACCCAGATATTTCACGAAGCGCTTTCCCAACATAACCCTTAAGACTGTCTATGGCCAGTTCGGGAATCCTTATTCGCTCTGGTCTGATTCTGGCTTCGTTATTAACTTGTCCTAGTTCTGGAACAGGAAACCAAACTTTTACTTCAGGAGAAATTGAGAATAATTCTCCTTGAGGAATAAAATCCTGTCTGTAATTTCCACTTTCTTCAACTCTGCTCATATTTTATTTTCAAAAACTAAAAACCTCCCAGGGCAGAGGTTAAGCAACTATCTGACAATGTATCGGTATTATAGCGCAGAACAGACCAAATTACTTTTAGCGCTACCGCTTCATCTTCAATATCCAGTTGGGGTCTGTAGAGAGGGATTTTCATTGTCAGTGGCATCATATTTTAATTTCTACATCTTCTTGGTAATTTTTTTCATCATCGGAAGAAGTTATCACAACTTGCTGAGCCCTGCTTACAGAAGTTATGTCAACAACAAAAGCTTCTACGGCCTCCTTTTTCTCTGGTGTATCACATCTTATAACTACTGTTTCTAGGGAAGAACTAAGTTTCATCTTTCTTTCTGATTTAAATTTTCTAACCTCTGATACAACATTTAGCATTAGTTGCGCACCAGTCATAATCTTTTCGTTCTGTTCTCCACTAGCCACATCTACCCAAGAGGTATTATGAATACTGTTTATTTTTTCGAACTGATAAAAATAACCACGGTCACCACCACTTTCTAAGTTTCCTTGAAATATTTTTTCTCCTGTCTGAATATAATCACTATGATACATCTCTTCTGTTATATGAGGAACAAATGGAGAGGCCATCCTCAAAATACCGAAATACGTCTGATAAAGTGCGTACTGGGCAGATGCTCTTGCCTTAGAGTCTCCAGAGTCGTAAAGTCTCCCTTTTATCAACTCCAAATAGTTATCTGTGAAGTCATCCCAGAAAAATCTTTCAAATTCACTTAATGCTCTTGAAAACTCATATCTTTCGAACTCCTCTACCATTCGGGATGAGACTTCTCTCATCCTTTGGATAATCCATCTATCAGTAGCAACCAGTTGATCTTCTGGCATTTGCACATTAGTGGGATCAAAATCTTGAAGATTAGCCAGAGAGAATTTCCCAGCATTTAGTAGTTTAGTAACTAACTTTCTGCCATTTCGTGCTTGCTCGTCTTCGTAGTATGAGTCCTTTCCTATGGAGGCTTGGCACATTGCGTATCGAATCGCATCTGCAGAGTGCTGACTGATTAAATCTCGAGGCTTATATTGTCCTCCTCCTGTCTTTTTGCTTATCTTCTCTCCCTTTTTAACAAGTACATGACCTGAAATCATTAAGTCTTTCCAAGGAACTTCACCGTAATTATAAAGGCTCATTAAAATTGTATATACAGCCCAAGTTCGAATGATATCGTGTGCCTGGGGTCGCATAGACATAGGTAACATCTTTCCTCTTAATTGACCATTTAACTCGTGTTGGTTGTTAATCTCAGGCGTCAACGATGACGTAAACCAGGTGTCAAAGACAGTAGTCTCTGGCGTTATTGAATGACTTCCACAATGCGGACATTGTTCAAAAACCATATCTTCTCTTGGATCCACCGGTAAACTATCCTCCTCGGGTATAAGAATTTGGTGACAGTCATCACAGGAATATGCAGGAATGGGTATTCCAAAAAACCTCTCTCTTGATATGCACCAGTCCCACTTCAAATTTTCCACCCAATCGCAATATCTTTTCTTCATGTGCCTTGGGTACCAATTAATTTTGTTACCAGCTTCAATTAAAT
>JAHITH010000090.1 GCA_018817845.1 Patescibacteria group bacterium | reverse complement strand
TGTCTGGTTCAAAGATCCAGCTAAAGAAGGCTCAATAATAAACTATTCACTGGCCGGTAATGTATTCAAGAATAACTGTCATCCACTACTAAATCAAAACGGCTGTTTCTCAGATATCGCTTTTTTAGCAGAAAGCAACCTAAGCATTGCTCCATTCAACTATTATCAAGAACGTCAACTACAACATCAAGTAACCATTCAAGACCAATCAATCATGCATTCGTTTATATTAGATTACAAATACGAATCAATTCCAAATCAAATAAATAGAGACTACCAAGCTTTATATCAAATTTATCTTCACCAAAACGCCCAATTCATTAGCCTAGAAAAAAACAATCAAAAAATGGAAATAACAGTAGAAAAAGAAGTAAGCAACGACTTAAGTTTATTTAAGATTCCTTTATCACACAAACCAGAAGGTAGTGTTTCAGTAAAAATAAACTTTATTGTTCCAGGAATCGTATCTCCAACCAATACTCAAAATTTTGCCTACTCTCTAAAAACATACCACCAGCCAGGTACCAATATGCAAAACAATCAGGTCATTATAAATCACCCTTCAAGCCTTACTGTTTCCAGCTTAACTTCATCGGCCACCATTAGTCCAGAAAAAATAATCTATCAACCGTTAACGGGCTCAAACATCAACTCCATTTTTGGTATACAGTTTGCTTCTCAGCTCTAGGTAGGGTAAAATACTTAAAATCATGGCCACTAAAATAACCCTAAAAGCAGACAAAAGAAAAATTCTAGGCAGAAAAGTTAAGTCTCTAAGATCACAAGGTATTCTTCCTGTTAATCTTTTTGGTAAAGGTGTAAAGAGCCAGTCTCTTCAAGTCAAAACAAAAGATTTTACAGATACCTTCAAAAAAGCTGGTGAGACTAATCTTGTCTATGTTGAAACAGGTGCTGATAAAGAACTTCCAGTTTTAATATCAAACATTCAAGTACATCCAGTAACTTCCAAATACCTACACGCAGACCTCTACCAAGTAGATCTAACCAAAAAAGTTACCGTTAACGTACCTGTGAACCTAATAGGGGAAAGCCCTGCGGTCAAAGATGGCGCCGTGCTAGTTCAAACTCTAAAAGAACTAGAGGTAGAAGCGCTACCTACCAGCATTCCAGAATCTATAGACTTCGACCTCTCAGGTCTTTTAGAAATAGGGGATAGCTTAAAAATCTCAGACACTAAAGACATTAAGGGTGCCGATGTTATTCAAGACAAAGAAACAGTCATTGTTCAAATCCAAGCCCAAAAAGAAGAAGAAATAATAGAAGCCCCGGTAGAAGAAGAACCAGCCGAAGGCGAAGAAGCTAAGCCTGCAGAGGGCGACGCCAAACCAGAAGAATCAGCCGAAGCCAAAGAAACCAAACCAGAAGACCAGAAAGAACCCTCAGAAACCAAACCAGAACCCAAAAAATAAAATTATCTTAATCGTTTCAGATCCTCATCAATCATCAAAATCATTCTTTGCAACATCTCTATATCTTGTTCGTCGGCATACTAGTCGATTTTGTGTGGTACTATTTAGTTAAGATGGATGGATTACAGATTGTTTTAGGTCTCCTTGATTACTTGGGTTTAACCAAAGAGGCTGTCGTTCCACTATTAATTTTCGGTTTCATAGGATATCTTTTATTAGTCAGAAAAATTGATAGTAAAATTGATCCACTAACCAAAGCTATTCAAAAACTAAATCACGCTGTTGTAGAACTACAAACATTCTTAAGGGTAAAATACACATCCGAAAGAAGACGATTTAGTTAACTGGCTAAAAGGGCAAAAACCGTCAACTGGATTAGACGCTCAGAGAGAAATTAACCATCTAATTGAAAGTGGGCAGGTAGAAAAATTCCTAAACCTAAAGAAGTACAAGAGTTATGTTTATCAGAAAGGGAGAACCTTAATAGACGCAAATGGAATCTTAGCTGTTTATCTTTACGAAGCAATAATTCCTAAAGTAATTAAGCCTTAAACGTTACCCTAAAACTGGACAATTTTTCTCTATCCACTTATGCATTGTTTTCAAACATTTTTCTACTCTCATTTTTTCCTTAAAGGTTCCGCCAGCAGCTCTATCATGTCCACCGCCAAGACTCATTCTTTCTGCCAAATCTCTAACACTCACGTTCTTTGGTAAGGATCTCAGTGAAATTCCACAAACTCCGTTATCTTGAGGGGTAATCACAAAACCCCAAGGATGATCCTCAACCATCCTAAGATAATGAGTCATATAAATATGACTTGCTTCACTCACTTCATTACTTGTATATTTTTCCAAATTTTTGAACCCATGAGTTAAATAACTAGTTTGATAACTTGGCCATCCGTCAACCTTATGATATTCAGTATTTTTAATTAGCTCCTGAATTAAAACAAAAACTCTGATCGACATACTTCGATATCTAGATTGAAATTCTTGAATCTCAATCTCTCCTATTTCAATTAGTTTTTTAGCTATTGACAGAGTCTTTGTTTGATAAGGCTTCAAATAGGCAAAATTTCCCGTATCTCCCAAAATCCCCAACAAAAATATCTCTGCTAATTTTTTATCCATCTTCACATCTTTGTGAAACAACAAGTAGATAATTTCAGCACAAGATGAAGCCAAAGGATCAACCAGGGTTAAATCAAAACGATCAACTGGAGAACTGTGATGGTCAATACAAATAGTTTTACCAACCAAACCTCTTAATTTCTTAGGATCAAAACTAAATCTATCAAATTGACTTCCATCACAGACAATAAGCAAACATCCTTTCTTAACCACTTCAACGATATCAGAGACAAACTGGATCTTCTTAAAATTTTCAAAAGATTCAAAAGCATTAATTGATTTACCCGTGCAGATAATCTCAATCTCCTTATCAGGATATTTTTCAGCTAATAGTCTGTAAACAGCCAGCATACTGGCTATAGAATCATCATCTGGGCCAACATGCCCAGTAATCACTATATTTTCTGCCTCCTCCACCATCTCCCAAAATTTTTTCCTAAATACTTCCATTTCTTTTTTCATATTTTTTGGATTTCTCATCGGAACTGTCATTTTTTCTTAAAAATGATCTGTTCAGATGTGAAATTCTTCTTTCTAGAACTTGGCCACCTTTGTTGTACAAGCAACCCTTCAAATTTCATTTCTTGCCACACCGCCTCAGTCACAAATGGCACAAATGGATGCAGAAGTTTCAAAAACGTTTTTAGTCCTTCAAGTAGAGCTTCGTTGCTAATCTCACCTTTCTTATTTTTTTCAATACACTCATCACAATACCAATGCCAAAATTCTTGGTATAAAAACTCCGTAGCTAGCCCAAACTCATATTTCTCCAAAAACTCCGTCGTCTTTTTTGTAACTTCATTCAATCTCTGTTTAAACACTTGGTCATTAGATTTTGAAATTTGCTTCTTTCTTGGTTTTTGTATCTTAGAGTTTTCAATAAATCTAGCCGCGTTCCAGATCTTATTAGAAAAATTTCTCATCGCCCTAACCTTATCTTCAGACAAAATTATCTTACTTCCTTGCGCCGTTCCATATAGTAGGCTAAATCTAAACGCGTCTGCCCCATACTTGTCTACCAATTCAATTGGGTTCACTACGTTCCCGCTACTCTTACTCATTTTTTTACCTTTTTTGTCCGCTACCATCGACCATAGATAAACATCTTTAAAAGGTATTTTGTTTTCCAAATACAAAGAAAACATCATCATTCTGCTTACCCAGAATCTTAAAATCTCATGTAGTGTCCCCATTACGTCGGTTGGCAAACGCGTTTTATATTCTTGTTTTTCAAGCGTTACCATTGGCCACTGACCAGATGAGAACCAAGTATCAAAAGTATCCGTTTCTTGTAAATAATTGCCCTTAGGCTTGGTCTCACTAATTATATATTCAGCTTCATTTGGAGCTATCAAATTTTGCAAGCCATTTTCAATCTCTCCAAAATCATACTGTTTAAGAAGCTCGTTTGCTAAACCATTTACCCTTTCTCCTTTTTTGTCAATAAAACTAATCTTGATTTGTCCATTTGTTTCTAATTTGTACCAGGCTGGAATTCTAATTCCCCAAGCAATCTGTCTGCTAATTGGCCAGTCATGCATAATCGCAAGCCAAGAGAGCATTTGTTTTTTAAATCGTTTAGGGTAAAATTTAACCTTGTCTTCATTCACTGCCTTTATCACAGGCTTTTTTAAAGTTTTTACCTTAACAAACCAATTAGGAATTATAGAAGGTTCCAGATCTCTTCCGCACTTATAACAAACCATCACCGAGTGAGAATATTTCTCGTCGATTTTTTCAATTAGTTTTTCTTTCACCAACGCTCTGATAACCTCATCGCGGGCCATCCTTACCTTCATTCCTTCTATCCCTTCAAGTTTTGCATCGTCTGGTAATCTCATTTTACCCATTAAATCAATTACAGATATCTCTTTGAGCTTGGCCCGCTTACCCACTTCAAAATCGTTTTGATCGTGTGCCGGTGTAATCTTTACAGCCCCTGTACCAAACTCCATATCCACCATTTCATCTGCAATAATTGGAATCCTTCGGCTGGTAAAAGGTAGTTTAACCAACTTACCTATCAAGTTTTTATATCGCTTGTCTTTAGGGTTAACCGCCACTGCTACATCACCAAACATTGTTTCTGGTCTTGTAGTTGCCACAGTAATTGGACCATATTTTATAAAATACAAAGGATCCACCCTGTCCTTGTGATCCGTCTCCAGTTCCGATAGGGAAGTACCACAATAATTGCAGTAATTTACCAAATAGTTAGATCTATATATCAAATTGTCGTTTGCCATTTTCTTAAAAGTATTTAACACACAATCACGAACTTTTTTATCCAAAGTAAACACACTCCGTTTCCAGTCTGCCCCAAACCCTAATCGTTTAAATTGCTTATAAATCTGGCCAGAGTTTTCATCCACAAACTTCGCCACATTTTTATATAGACTCTCTCTGTCAAAATCAAATCTGCTCTTACCTTGTTTTTTCAAGTATTTCTCATACACAAACTGGGTTTCAAAACCAGCATGGTCTACACCAGGTTGCCATAAAGTAGAGTAACCTTGCATTCGTTTCCAGCGAATCAATACATCTTCTACGGTGTACATTCCGTGACCCGCATGCAAAGAAGCATTTGCATTCGGTGGTGGCATTAAAATTGTATAAGGCTCACCTGTCTTGCTGGCCTTAAATACACCAGCCTCCTCCCAGCGTTTATAAATCTCCTCCTCCTCTTTTTTATGATCCCATGTCTTCTCCATGCCCATATTCTACCTTAAATAGAAGAAAAAACTCCCTTTTGAATATATTGTTTAATCAAGCTCTGATAAGGGACGCTGATTTCGTTAGCTTTTTCCTTAACTCTGTCTAAAAGATAATCAGGCAAACGAATAGAAATAGGTCTACTGCTGGGTTTTAAGTTCGGAAAACTTACCCTTACAAAATCTTTAGGGTCAAGGTACTCACTAAGATCAATTTTAGACCAAAACAATCTTTCCTGATTCTCATTTTTAAACTTGGGAACTTTAATTTGTTTTTTCATAGAGTTTTATTTCTTTTTTATTAATATCTCTAGACGAGATTATTCTAACTTTCCTTTTTCTTACGGTAAAAACCGTATACAACAATCTCTCGTTTTTGGTTTTACCCAAAAGAATAAATCTTTCTTCTTGTCCAGAGTGTAAAGGATCTTTATAAATGACTTTATTAAAATCAAAGAATGTTTCTTCAGCTTCTTTATCTTTAACTGTATGTTTTCTATTTTTATTAATATTGCCTTTATCCCAATCAAATCCAATCTGATCTTTAAATACTTTCATTTGTATATACCACATTATACACATCAAGCTCTTCTTGTCAAGAACAAAATCACCCTTGCTTTGCTATAATAATCTTTAAGAAGGGGGTGATTAATTTGAAAAAGGGAATAATAACCCATTACTATGACAAACTTGGTGTAGGTATCATTAAGCTTTCGTCTGGTCTAAAAACTGGTGACTCTATTACTATAAAAAACAAGGCAGGCGAAGATGTTTTCACTCAAGACATCACTTCCATGCAGGTTGATCACAAAGAAGTAAGTTCAGCTAAAAAAGGCGACGAGATTGGAGTAAAAATAGACAAACCAGTCCAAAAAGGCTGGCAAGCCCACACCTAAACTGACAAGGACGGTCCTTGTCACTCTTCCAAACTCCAGCGGGGTAGTCTTTCAATTGTGTCAAAATCCTTCTCTTTTACCACTTCATTTCTTAAGGCTTTTTGGTACCCTGCCAAACCAATCATGCCCGCATTATCACCACACAAGCCTTTTCCTGGCAAACAAATCTTAATTCCAAGTTCCTCACCCAACTCGTTTAGTTTCTCCCGTAGTCTTTTATTAAAAATCACTCCACCTCCGACCAATAAATATTTAATATTTCCATCTAGGTAGGGTAATGCGTTCACCCTCACCACTCTTATCAAGTGCTCAAAGCAGGCCTCTTGATAACTAGCCGCCAAGTTCTGAACAGTTTCTTCGCTTAAATCTCCCCCCAATTTTTCCCTTTCAATTAATCTTAGTAAGGCCGTTTTTAATCCAGAATAACTAAATCTACCCTCACCCTCTCTGCCTTTTAAAGGCATTGGCAGTTCAAAACTATCCACATCTCCCAACAACGCCTGTTTTTCTATTACCGGCCCGCCAGGGTAACCCAACCCCAGCATTTTACCTGCTTTATCTAGTGCTTCACCCAAAGCGTCATCGGCCGTCTTCGCCAATGTCTTATATCTACCGATTTTTTCCACCAAATACAACTCTGTGTGCCCACCACTTACCACCAGTCCCAAAGCTGGAACCCATTCGTTATCCGGTGCGCTTGCTAACAGATGTCCTTCTAAATGGTTTACTGGTATCAGGGGCGTCTTCCATTTTTTACAAAGCTCCTTAGCTTTTAATATCCCCACCTCCAAAGCAATTGCCAACCCCGGGCCAACCGTTACTGCCACAAAATCAGCCCTTTTAACCCCAGCTTCTTCCAGCGCTTGCTTAATAATTCCATCAATCCTTTCCTGATGTGCTCGTTTAGCAATACTTGGCACCACACCTCCCCAAGGGGCGTGTAGTTTTATCTGGCTCCATACCACGTTAGATTTAATGATTCCATCTGCCACCACCGCCACACTGGTCTCATCACAACTAGTTTCAATCGCCAATATCTTCATTCTATTTCAATAATCCTTTCATTCTCACCCTTCCTATAATTTATTCTCACCCATACCAACTTACATGAACGATCGTCGATATAATTTGGTAATATATCCCTTACTTTATCTGCCCATTCTACTACAATTATTTTTTTTTCTTTAATTCTTCTTTCAAATCCAATCTCAAGTAATTCTTTTGGATCCTCTATCCGCCAAGCGTCAATGTGAATTAATTTGCCCAAATCATATTCTGCCTCCAAGGTAAAAGTAGGGGAGGTCACATCATTTTTAACACCCATAGCCCCAGCTATCCCCTTTGTAATCTGCGTTTTACCCGTTCCCAGCTCTCCCTCCAGAGCAAACACCACCGCTTTTTTTCCCAAAAACTTTTCATTCTCCCACCACAACCTTGCCCCAATCTCTTGAGTCTCCTTCTCACCCCTAGTTACTATCTTTTCCATTACAAATTTTCTTTAACCAATCTCTTTAATTTTGCATATTCATGTCTGTTTAGGTTCAGTTCTTCAACCTCATAGTTTTCACTCAAAAACTCTTTCCATAATTCCAACACACCTTCCAATCCATATTTCTTTATAATCTCCTTTGTTTTTACCAAATCCAAGTCACTCGACTTAAGCAAAGAAATAGAATCAATAAAATCCTTTCTTCCCTTGGGACTTCTGCCTCTTTGTTCCA
>JAHITH010000089.1 GCA_018817845.1 Patescibacteria group bacterium | reverse complement strand
GCGACGAGCTAACTATTCATATTAAAAATGCTAAAGGGAAAAAGGATCGTATAAGTATTTTCCCTGAAAAACTGGTTTCTGATATTACAAATATGATTGGTGATAAACCTAAGAATGGTTTTGTTTTTGAAAGTAGTCGCGGAGGTAAGCTGACTACGACATCTTTGCAAAAGGTTTTTAGAAGTGCTTTAAGAAAGGCTAAGGTTCAAAAACTGGCTACGTTTCATAGTTTGAGGCACAGTTTTGCTACCCACTTGCTGGAAAATGGAGTTGATGTAAGATACGTGCAGGAGTTGTTGGGACATGCGAATATTAGAACTACGCAAATATATACTAAAGTGACAAATCCTAAATTAAAAAATATTAAGAGTCCGTTGTAAAAAGATTCTGGACAAGCCAGAATGACGGATAAGGAAGTATAATATCTTTATGAGGATTGATGTTTTGACGCTTTTTCCGGAAATGTTTGAGGGACCATTTAGTGAGAGTATCCTTAAAAGAGCTCAAGAGGATGAGAAAATTGAGATACTGGTGCACAACTTAAGAGATTGGGCGGAAGATAAACATAGGACTACTGATCTGCCTCCGTATGGCGGAGGACCTGGAATGGTGATGAAGATTGATGTGATTGATAGGGCGGTGGAGGAGATAAAGACAGGTTCCACATCTGAACAGATCCCTAACGGGCCCAGTTCCGATGAGAAACCTTACGTAGTTTTGATGGATACCAAGGGGTCTGTTTATAACCAGGGAAAGGCCGTGGAGCTTTCTAGGTTTGATCATTTGATATTGATTGCTGGGCATTATGAAGGAGTAGATCACAGGGTACATGAGCATGTGGCCGACGAGGTAATTTCTATTGGTGAGTATGTTTTGACTGGTGGAGAGATTCCGGCTATGGTGGTGGTTGATAGTGTAGTTAGATTGTTGCCGGGGGTGCTGGGGAATGCGGAGAGTTTGGAGGAGGAGTCGTATTCTATGATGACGGATTCCGCCGGGGAGAAATCCTTGGAGTATCCGCAGTATACTAGGCCGGAGGAGTATAAAGGCTGGAAGGTACCAGAGGTGCTTTTGTCTGGAGATCATAAAAAAATTGAAGAGTGGAGGAAAGGTTATTTTTTGGGGAGACCTACAGGAATCAAGTAAATAATGGTTTCTTCTTCTGGAATTTGCAGGATTTCTTTTAATACGTCTTGATCAATATTACTTATTTCTGCCATGCCTAAGCCTAAACTTTCTGACTGTAAGAATAGATTTTGAGTTGCGTGACCTGCTTCTAGGTAGGCTTCTATTTTGTTTGTGTTGCTGGTGATAATTAAAATTAATGGGGCGTGTTGGAGGGAGTATTGCTTGGTGTTTTCTATAAACAGCTGACGAAGATCAGCCTTGTATAAAGAATAAAGTTGATGAGCCGGTTGAAGATCCCCTGGAATATATTTGTAAAGACCTTGGTCTATATCGGTAACTTGATTGGTTACTGCATAAACACTTAGCGGATAAGCTGATTTTGGCGAATAAACGGTGCGACCGCCCCAGTCTACGGTTACACCTTGAGCTGACCAAAGTAACTGAGAGAGGTTGTTAAGACTTAATGGTTTGTCTTGAAAACTGGTGTAACTTCGCCAATTATTTAAGGTTTTTTCTAGCGAAACTTTTGAGTCTTTATTTGGATATGGTAAATCAATTAAATTGGCGTCTGATTCTTGTTCTGTCTGGGGTAAAGAGAGTGTGGTGGAAGTATGAGTTTTGTTAGTTTTAAAAAGAGAAGCTACCACCAACAGGAAGACTATGCCTATGGTAGTTAAAGGAATGATGAAATTTTGTTTATCTTTTTTGTGGGCAGACATTTTCGTTTAAATAAACGAGCGAATACTTGCCTTTTCTTTTTGTTCTGTGAACCAGGTGTTGAATTCCTGCTGAAGTTTTTGATCTAGAAGACCAGTTTTGATTTCTTCTGTGACTTCTTCTAATGTTTTAGTTTCAAACATGGCTTTATTTTGTATGTAGTATTGAGATACTTCTTCATCGGTGACTTCTAAGTTAAACAAACCTTGGGCCAGTTTCTTTTGGCCAAGGGTGATTGTTAACCTTTCTTTTAGTTGATCTAGAGTTAGTCCATACTGGGCTAAAGTGGTTTCGAATACTTCACCACCACCTAGTTGTGTTTTTAGGTTGTTAATTTCTTCTTCTATATCACCTTCAGTTATTTTTATGTTATTTGCTTTGAGCAAGTCTTTTATTAAAGCTTGGTTTATAAGTTCGTTTAGAGTCTCTTGACCATATCTTTCGGTTAATAATTTGTTTAGTTCAAAGCGACTGATGGGTTGATAGTTGACAGTAGCTACGATGAATTGGCTTTTGTATTTTTTTGCCAAAAGGAATGAGACTGAACCAACCAGAAAAACTATAGTAAGGTTTTTGACAAACTTTGATTTTAGGCTTAGTTCTAATTTTTTAATTTTTTTCTTGGATATTTTTATTTTAGTCATGTTTGTTATGTTATCACAAAGATTCTGGACAAGCCAGAATGACATTTTTAATCTTCAAGTGTAATTGAGTCGTTGAATTCGGGCATGAGTGGGTCTGGTAGTTGGGGGTTGAACTGACCGATTGATTGTTTTAGTGGGGTGAGACTAAAGTCTATTGGAAGTGTGATGGTAGTGGGAAGATCCGCTGGTTTGGGAATATTGATTGACTGATTAGAAAGGAAGGCGATTCTTTTACCTATGGCCAGACCAATAACCAAAACCAGAACGGTGATAATTATTGGAAGGTATTTTTTTAGGGTCTGACCTTTCTGACGGAGCCGTCCGAGGAGAGATCCTTTGAGACTGATTAGGTTTATTTTAATTGACATAATTCTTTTCTAGGTCTACTAAGATATTTACTAGTTCAACCTGAAGGGTTTTTATTTGACTTAGATTTTCTGTTTGCTTGCTGTAGAAACTTGATTTGCTGGAGGTGGTAACTTCTGAAGACTTGATTATGTTTATACTTGATAAAATTTTATTGTTAATATTGTCTGCTAACTGGGTGATTTTGTCTAAACCTGCGGAGACAGGAGTTAAGGTTTTGTCACTTATTTTGGGCAAAAGATCATCGTAGGCATTTTTGATATCTGTTTGCAAACGAATTAATATGGCTAATTTATTGGTAGCTAAGGACTTGATAATTTCAGTTTGATAAGGCGGTTGAGTTGCAAGATACTCTTTGGTGAATTTGGTAAGATCTTCTACACTGACGATATTTTTGGCTAATATTATTTGATTTTTATAAAATTCTTGGGCACTAATTAGTTCGCTTTCTGTTTGAAGTATGTAACCTTGAGTAGGGTTTTGAGATCTAATTGAACTTAGAATAACTTCTATATAGACGATTTTTGTTGTATCTCTACTTATGATTGTTTGCTTGGCGGCCTGGAGAGCTTTTTGCTGATTGTCTAAGGTGGGATTTTTTTGATTGTCTTCTTTTAAAACCTTGAACTCTGTATTGTGTTTTCTGTATTGTGTAAGTTGATATTCGTAGTCTGATTGAGGAGAAGTAGCCTGAATACTAGAGGTAGAAAGTAAGATTATAAATAAGAATGAAATTAGTTTAGTGATCATTAAATGTTAGGGGATGCTTATTATTAACCATAATCCTAGCATAGCTATAATTAAATATTCCAGGATAATTTTTGGATGAAGTGATTTTTCTCTTTTGTGATGCCATAATCCCCAGATAAAGTAAAGTAGGGTAAAACCAATGGTGAGAAACTTGATGTATTGGTGGCTAAAACTGGTGAGTAACACCAAAGAAAGATAGGTTACAACTAGAAACAAAAGGGCAATGTAATCAATCATAGAACTATTCCGTGTTTAATAATGATGGCCACAACCAAGATGGCGATGAAAAATGTGGTATGGGCCCAACTTTTACCAGAAATTCTAACTAATTTTTTTCTAAAGACAAAGAACCAGTCGAGACTTAGAGTAACCAGTAGGAGGATAATAAATGACAAGGAGATAATTTTAGACATGGTGAAAGAGGAAATGGCGGTGTTTAAGTTGTTGGAAATGTCTTGAGTGGCATAAGCCTTACTGACGAACTCTGCTGATCCCAAGATGGACGTTTGTTCTGATGATGAAGAACCAAACATTTGAACTACTAATGTCGTTTCCTTTCCGTTAATTGTGCCATTTACTACGGCGACTCCAATATTTTCAAATCTTGAGTCTAGGATATTTTTCTTATGAGTAGGTGAGGCCATCCAGGCAGAGACCACTTCTGCAGAATTTTCAAAATCTCTGGCTAGATTTTCACCTGCGTGCTTGTATTGGTAATCTGCTTGGGAAATGAAGTACCAAGGTTCTGTACCACCAGGTGAGGTGTGTGACCAGTAGTCGTTGGCAAACATGTCTGAAGCTTTGGCTAAAGCGGCTTGGTTTAGTTTGTTGCTGGTGGTAAGTGATTTCTGGTCATTTTGTAGACGTTGATTATTAGTTAGGGTGATTATTTTTTCTGGATCGATGTTGGTGGCAAATCCTAATATCTTTGGTTGTAGCACTGATAACATGCTAATAACTGACTGAGCCATGATTAAGACGCCAAGCAGGGTTAGTAGTGAGTTAGTATGGAGAATTTTTGGTTTGTGATTGTTCTTATGGTGTGGAACAAACAAACGATAGGTGGTGGACAGCATGAGTTTATTATGTCAAATTTTACGCCGTCTGGAAAGGAGATAAAGTAGATATGAAAACGAGATAAATATAGACAAAATCAGCATCCAAGTTTTGGGTTTTTCTGTGGTGGTTTTACCAAGGACTTCCTTAACTTCAGCCACCCCGGGGGAGTCCTTCACTGTGTTACGGCCACCCGCCGGGGAGACTTCTGTTGGTTGCCATGAGTAAGGTGAACTAAAAGCGGAATCGGCCGAGTTGACCAAGGTAGTTAAATCTGTCAAGGGATCGCTTGCATCAGATGTATCGTCTGATGAGGTTTCGGAGGTGGTGGTTGTGGATGTTGTGGAAGAAATGTTGTCGAAGGTAACTGGCCTGATTGTTGTGGTCCATTCTCCAGCATTATCTTTAGTTTTTACCTGCAAATAATATTGACCGTTTGAGTAATTGTTTGTATTTATCTGACAGGAAATTGAGATAGATGTAGTAGAGTAAATTGTTGCCTGTAGGCAGGTAATAACTAGATTTTGATTTTCGTCTAGTAAGTTTAACTGGTATTCTGTGATGCCAAAGTCGTCCGTGGCTGAAGCACTGAAGGTTATCTCACCTTTAAGTACCTGATTTTCGTTTGGAGCACTGATCGTGCTTACTGGAGGAGAGTTGGTTAGTGTGTTGTAGTAGTCTATGTCTAGTTTAATCAGATCTATAATGGATGAGAGGTTAGCATAGCCGTCGTCACCGTAAATCGAAAGTCTAGTTAATAGATTGTTTAAACTAGTGGCGTTTAAGTAACTTGCTGGCAATGAGACTTGTGAAGTGCTGTAATTATTTGGTGTTGCTGGCCAAAGATTGGTAGATAAAACTTCCCAGGTTGAACCATTATCCTTGGAGATTTCTAGTTTAATATCGTAGTTTAACCCTTTTGAACCTTGGGGCTCGTTTACCTTATGGGAAATTGTAAGAATTGAACTTAAAATTGTATCTTGTGACGATAGATTGGGATTAGTAAAGATAAATTCTAGATATCTGTCTGGGGCAAAATATATTTGGGGCCAGGCGCCGTTTGCAAAAAGACCCGTATGGTCTTTGATTTGATAGCCTTGGTTGTCTTGAGTGTTTAAGTTGGACAACTCTTGATCCGAAAGGCTACAGGTGTAGATGGAGTTGCAAAAATTACCGTCGCTAGCTTGGTCGGTAACGATTGATAAAGAAAACGACTTGGCACTTATAGTGGTGGCAAGAGGAAATAACGCTACCACAAGACAGGAAGCCACAAATAAATGATGTGTAATAATTTTTTTTATTATCAGATACCT
>JAHITH010000088.1 GCA_018817845.1 Patescibacteria group bacterium | reverse complement strand
TCAATCAATAGTTTCTTATTTTTCTTAATAAATTGAATAGCTTTTTCCTCAATTGTCATTGTTTAAAACACATAAATATTTTATTCACTCACAATAATACTTGCCACACTCTTCCTTTAATGTCTTCAAAATTGTCTTACAAAACTGCTCGTTAGTTGCGTCTTTCACCCCTTCCTTAACTTTATCCGCCTCTTCTTGCACCTTATCAGTCACGGTCTCTCTTGTCTTAGTTATCAATTCATCTACAATATTTTCTGTCTCTTCATCGCTAGGATCATCTACTTCATTTCCTAATAAATCATTTACATAATCCGTAGCTTTACCCAAAATGGCTCCTTGGGTAACTCCAGAATTTTTAATTACCTCTCCAACAGAAGGCACAATCAAGGGTGCAGCCCTAAACAAACCATAAACTAAAGTTATCATCAATAAAATCCTTACAACCGACTTCCACATATCTTAAGTATATAATAATTAACACCCATGCCTAAACCAAAAAAAAATATCTGGACAGACAAGTTCTTCATCACCGAATACCTTAAACTTGGTTCTGTAGACCGTGTATTTAGAAAACATAATTTCAATCTTCCCATCAGCGCCCCTACTTATCACCGATTAATCAACAGCTGGGGTGGAGTAGGACTGGTAAAAACCGCCGGCCCCAACAGTAATTTGTCAGAGGTCCTCCTCATACTAAGCCGTCTTCTAGACACCCAACTACCCCTAGAAACTTTTTTTAGAAAACACGTCCCCGCTTCCCTTAAACCCACCCTTAGCACCACCCACAGAGTAATGAGAAAAATTAAAGAAGGAGTTTTTAGACGACTAGGCACCGCCCTTATAATCACCCCACAAAACAATCACAATAAAATCCTGGTAGGCCAAGACACCTCTCTTACCAACAGCCACTTTGGCCACAAAGACGATTTGTCCCTTCCCATGGGTTACTCTAAACACAAAGAAAGCCCATCAACTTCCATTAAAAGAATTTTGGAACGTGAGGTTTTTACTCAAAAAGTTATCAATCAAACCCTACCTCCCCACTTAATACCTAAAAACATCAAACACTTTATGACCATCAATATAGCCGATGTATCCGTAAAAGCTTACCATTTAAAATTACCGGCAAAACTCCTAAAACCAAATCAGCTATCTAGCTTTAAACTAAAAAATCTTAAATTAATCGATCTGACCGAGTTAACCAGCCTAAAACCGCTAGCAAAAGGCATCAGACCGGGTGTGGTGGAAATTGCCCAGCAATTCTCCCTTAACACCAGCCTAAATCCCTCTATAAACTGCCAACTAAACCAACAACTAGCCTACATCTTCAGTAACTAGTCATATACTGGTAAAATATACACACCTTGCCGGGTCGTCTAATGGTAGGACAGCAGCCTTTGAAGCTGTTTATTTAGGTTCAAATCCTAGCCCGGCAACACATTTGCAATTACTGCTATAATTTATTTATATGCAAGAAAGTCAGTGGTATCAGAAATTAATCAGACCATTATGGTCACCACCATCTTGGATTTTTGGTCCAGTCTGGACCTTTCTATACATTTTAATTTCTGTTTCTTTTTTTAAAGTATTTCAACTAGCCTTTCAAAAACGAATCTCGTTTATTGTTGCTCTTCCGTTTATTCTTAATCTTATATTTAACTTTGCCTTTACTCCCTTACAGTTTGGGTTAAGAAACAACTACTTGGCAGCAATTGACATCCTTCTTGTCTTAGGTACCTTAATTTGGGCAATGATTGCCATTTATCCCCATCAAAAATGGATTACCTTTATTCAAATTCCATATTTATTGTGGGTGAGTTTTGCAACTGTTTTACAGTTAACCATCACTTATTTAAATCGCTAAAGTGTTGGTTCAATCACCAAAATAAAATATCATAATGAATACTTTACTAGAAGTAAAAGATCTGCAAGTTAAACTTGATCATCAAGTCATTCTTAAGGGATTATCTTTTAAGGTTAAACAAGGTGAAATGCTAACCATCCTTGGCCCAAACGGAGCGGGTAAAAGTGTTTTGCTAAAAGTACTACTCGGACTGCTCCCTTACAAAGGAGAAATTATTTGGCATAAAAATCTTTCTATTGGATATTTACCTCAAAACCTCAATTACCTGTCCGTTAAAAATCTACCCCTAACCGTTGAGGACTTTTTCAAACTAAAAGACCCCACGCTTAACCGCCAAAAAATTATCAAGGCCTTAAAGGTTGTTGGTCTAAAACAGTCTGTTGTTAAAAAGTCTGCCAATACACTTTCTGGCGGACAATTTCAACGAATGCTGGTTGCTTGGGTAATAATTTCCAAACCAGATATTTTAATTTTAGACGAACCAACCACAGGCATCGATATAGGCGGTGGCGAAAATGTCTACACGCTTCTCAACACCCTTCGTAAAAAATCTCCTTTAACAATTATCATGGTAACCCACGACATTCATATTGTTTATGCTCACTCCGATACCGTCTTGTGTCTTAAACGCAAAAATCATACTTGTTTTGGCAAACCAAAAACTATTCTAACGCCACAAATGCTCGAGGATATTTTTGGTATGAAAATCAAATTTTACCAACATCAATGAAAAAATTATTATGACCACACAACTAGCTTTAAGTTTCACCAGCGGTATCATGATTAGCAGTTTAGCAGCCTATTTGGGTACTTTAATGTTATCCAAACGAATGTCAGTAGTAGCCGGCCCCATTGCACATTTGGCTTTCCCCGGTGTTGCCTTGGCAATCGTCTATGGTTTTAACCTAGCTTGGGGAGTTTTTCCATTTGTGCTAATTGGAGCCCTCCTCATTTGGATACTAGAACGAAAAACTAAATTACCCATGGAAAACCTGTCAGCCGTCATATTCGCAGTAGGGGTTGGGTCTTCACTCTTGTTTTTACCCATAGGCGAAGCGGAAGAGGCGCTAGTCGGAAACATTATGCATATTACACCTACCGAAACCGTTATGATTACAACTTTAAGCCTGATTACTTTTTTCTTAATCAATAAAATTTACAACACCATCATGCTTATAAACATCCACGAAGACTTAGTCAAAGTAGATAAGAAAAATATTAGTATTTACAACCTTAGTTACTTACTGGCCATTGCCATTGTGGTAGCCTTAGGCGTCTATCTAGTGGGAGGACTAATCACCGTCGCCCTAATTGCCATCCCCGCCGGAACATCAAGAAATGTCAGCAAAAGCTTGTGTCGGTACAAATTTGCTGCCATATTTTTTGCTATTTTAGGCACCATTGCAGGAATTATTCTTTCGTTAGTTTTACACCTACCCACCGGACCCATGATTATTATATCTGGAGCATTTCTATTTCTAATTTCTCTAATATTTCAACAACGACAGAACTTAGGGTAAAATACACTTAGTAGGTCCGGTGGTGGAATTGGTATACACGCAACACTTAAAATGTTGTCTGCTTTCGCAGGTGCGGGTTCGATTCCCGCCCGGACCACAAAAAATCAAAATCTACTTGACAGTCAGTATTTATACTGTAAACTAGTAGTTGGGAATGGATAACCCATTCGCAAAAAAGGCCGCAAGGCCTTGTTTTGTTTTTTTAGGGTAAAACAAATACATCTCCAAGTAACTTTCTTTTTAAAACTTTTTCAAAACTAATAATATGGTCATTTCTAACTCCATGACCAGAAACCGCTCCATCATAAGTAGGATACAAGACAAGGTCTGATAATTGAGTACCTATATAATTTTGAGTTTTGGGTACAATAAATAGATCTAATATTTTCCCCCTAAACTCAGTGGGTTTAATACTAAAGATTCCGTGGCGATAAATTTTGTGAAAAGCGCTTCTGAGTTCAGTATCTTCTCTCTTTCCTCTCGCCTCTGCTACTACCACTCCTCTTGCCAAGTGTTTGCGATTATTTATATATTCATAAAAAACAGCAAGAAGTTGTCTAAGACAAAGTAAATACAGGTTGTAGTCAATAAACGGACTCTTAGGAAACAGGTTTGAACCTATCTTATTAATATTAACCACGTCACCATCATTATTAAAAGTACCATGTTTTTTTATTAGTTCATGCTTATCAACAAAAATACAGGAGTACTTGAAATTCGAATTTTGAACAAAACTTTGTAAGGTTGATCTAAAAGATTTTTGTTTGTCAAGGTCGTTCTTTAATTCTTGAAAGTCACCACGATTATGCAAAATGTCAACATAATGAAAAATTTGATCTTTATTATCAGGAAAATATTTGTGTTTGATTCGATTTCCTTTTGAATATATATCATACAAATGTGAAGCGGCAACAACAACTCCTGATATTCCAAAATGCAGATGATTTTTATGAGAAAAAATGTCTTTTCTAGAAACTTTTCTAAAATTGTTCAAGTTAGGAGAGTAAATTTCATCTAAAAATAAAAAATACAAAGTGTCTGTCATCAAAAATTCATTATAACTTAACCTTCTTGGGAACACGCTTCCAACATCCAGGTCCACAGCTTACCCATTTGTAACCATTATCATGCTCTTCACTGTCCAATTCTTTTTTTAGAGAGCGGGTGGGGAGAGTCGAACTCCCTTCATCAGCTTGGAAAGCTGAGGTAATACCGGTATACCACACCCGCTTATGCTAAATATTTTACCTTATTTTTCTTTTCTTATTCTATCCACAAACTTTACCACCCTGTCATCCATAATTACATGTTGTTTCAATAGGGGACCGGTCAACTTTACCCCCGCCAAACTAGTACATCGTGACAAGGCCACGTAAGCCTGTCCGTGGGCAAACATCCCCCTACTTAAATCAATAATCACCTTGTCAAACGTCTTGCCCTGAGCCTTATGTACCGTAATCGCCCAAGCCAGTCTAATCGGCAACTGGGTAAACGACCCCTTTTCTTCCTTTC